>NZ_JBFUIX010000018.1:0-83228 GCF_056401635.1 Paenibacillus sp. P4_E11
GATTTCCTCCTGCTAAATTCAACGAATTCCCCGCAATCAGGGCAAAGCGACAATTTACATGGAGGAATTCCAGTTAGATCTATACATCTACTCTTTCCAGCAGATTACCGGGAGCTTTTCCTGTTAGCCTACTGAACTTGCAATCATCCAGAGCCCAACTCCACTATAGTCGTGTTGGCTGGTTCGTATTCATAGCTCGCGCCCGCACGCTGTATGGCGACTTTTGAAGCTATCGATTCATCGTGAGTATTACAGGTTCGTTTTATGCTCTTGTGATGATCGGCTTCAATTGAGGGTGAAATGCCCCTCCCTTTATCCCCCATCTAAAGACCTAAATCCCCCGTTCGGGGGATTTATTTTTGCCTATATTCAAGATAAGGTTAGTGTTAATTACCTATTCGGAAAACCCAATATTCAGGACGTCTACAAGGCGGGGTCATTAGTGCAACGGTTGTGATTCCCGCATTAGACCTACAGGGGGCAAAATGACAGCATGATTGGATTCATACGTGATACATACCGGAGGGCCTATACGGATCGTAATCTACTTAAATACAAGCCTCTAGTGTCTCAAATTAATAGTGTACATAGAGAACTTCAGAATGAGTCGAATGACGATCTTATCAAACAATCCCAAGTCCTGCGGCAAAACGTGTCGATGGGGCTATCCCTTGATGAACAGTTACCAATGGCCTATGCCCTGGTGAAGGAAGCTTTCTTCCGGGTGCTGGGGTACCGCATTCATGATGTCCAGCTCATAGGGGCGATTGTCCTACATGAAGGCAATATTGCCGAGATGAAGACAGGCGAAGGGAAGACGACGGTTGCTGTGTTCGCCGCCTATCTGAATGCTTTGTCAGGCGAAGGGGTGCATGTGGTTACGGTCAATTCCTATCTGGCGGAGCGTGACAGCGTAGAGATGGGCAGCGTCTATCGTTTCCTGGGTATTACTGTCGGTTGTATCGAGAGCAACATGTCCATAGCTCAGAAGCAAGCCCAATACGAGTGCGATGTTACGTATTCGACCCATTATGAGCTAGGATTCGATTATTTGCGGGATCATATGGTCATGACACTGGCTAATCGGGTCCAGCGTAAGCTCAACTGCGTCATTCTCGATGAAGTGGATAGTATCTTGATCGATGAAGCTCGCACGCCGTTGCTTATCTCGGACGAACCCGGGAAAGGCACGGATTATTACTATTTCATAGACAACATTGTCAAGGACTTCGCTGACGAGGATTATGAGCTGTTCGAGCAGACCAAACAAATCATTCTCACTGAGAAGGGGGTTGATCGATGCGAGAATGTCTTGAACCTCACCAACTTGATGCATATAGACAATGTGGATCTTTACAATAAAATCTCACAGTCGCTCCGAGCCCATTATATTATGCAAAAAGACGTTGACTATGTTCTCGCTGCGAATGATGAGGGGCATACGGAAGCCGTCATTGTGGATCCCAATACCGGACGGTTGATGTTCGGGCGACGGTTCGTAGAAGGGTTGCATCAAGCAATCGAAGCGAAGGAACGAATCATGGTCATGGGACAGCCCGCCACTCTAGCAACCCTTACCCTGCAGAGCTTCTTTCGAATGTACGGGAAAATTAGCGGAATGACCGGTACTGCGGTTGAGGTTCAAGATGAATTCAGCAAAACGTATGGCACACACGTCGTAGCGATCCCGACGAACAAGCCGATTCGCCGTATCGATCATCCGGATCTATTATTCATTTCCGAAGAAGCAAAGGTTACTAGACTTGTCCAAGAAATAAGAAACATTCACGTCAGAGGGCAGCCGATCCTGGTAGGGACCGCCAACATTCAGAAGTCGGAACTGCTTAGTGCTAGGTTAAGGGAAGAAGGGGTTCCCCATCAGGTACTGAATGCCAAGAACTATAAGGAAGAGGCGGATGTTATTCGGCTGGCAGGTCAGCATGGGGCTGTGACGATCTCCACGAATATGGCCGGACGTGGTGTGGATATCACGTTGGGGGTTGGTGTAGAGGAGTTGGGTGGACTTTATGTCTTAGGTACAGTTAGACATGATTCTCAGCGAATTGACAATCAGTTACGAGGTCGAAGCGGCAGACAGGGAGATCGTGGAAGCTCCCGCTTCTTCGTTTCCTTCGAGGATGAATTGTTGCAAAGTTATTATCCGGATTCTTTGTTGAATGAGCTGGTCGAGCAGGAGCGCGAAGACCAGACCATCATCGAGGATCAGCGCTATATTCGGGGTATCCAGGATGCCCAGAGACGAGTGGAAGGCGAGATGTACGCAATAAGAGAACGGGTGTTGCGTTATGACCAGGTTCTCGACCAACAACGACAAACCGTCTATACGATGAGAACTGAAATGCTGGAGACGGACAATTGTACATCACAGATCCATGCCATGATTGAGAAAACGATTAAACGCAAGGTGGTGGAATATTGCCCGGGAACACTTCCGGAGGATTGGGATATCGTTGGGTTACTAATGAATCTTAGCCAGGTATTCCCTTACAAGAGGTCGCTTCATATTGAACGCATGCACGACATGATTCCGGAAGAGCTGGTCTCCGTCATTTTGCAGCAGTTGATGAGGTATTACGAGGATAAGGAATCGTGTTACGAAGGAAATGCGTTAGAACTGCAACGACTAGCCTTTATTCGGTCACTGGATCGGAATTGGACCCAGTATCTCGAGTCGGCCGAAGACGTCAGAATCGGGATTGAGCTAAGGAATTATGCTCAGCTTGATCCTATTATCGAGTATGAGCGTGAAACCTATCAAATGTTTCAAGAATTCATGAATACCGTAGAGCAAGAAACGCTGTTAACCATTTGGACTACCATTTAGGAGGAAACTACAATTATGTCTGATAGAGAACTTGAACAATCCCGATTGAAGGTTATGAAACAGAGACGTGAGAAGGAAGCAGGACCGAAGAAGAAAAAGGCGATCAGCGGGTTAACAGGTGCTGCGATGCTGGTAGGGTCCATGCTGCCCTTGATGCACACGCAGACAGCCTTTGCAGCCACAACAGGAACATTGTCGGTAGACAAGAATTTTGCCGCAGCCGGAGAAACGGTGCTAATCCGGGTGACGGATGCGGGTCAAGGAGCGAACTATAATACGGACCCGAACGTCAAGAATACCGTTCAGGTAACAGCTGTTTCTAGCAATGAGACAGGCGTAAGAAATCCTCTTCCTATTACCTTGATTGAGACTGGAGAGAACACTGGGGTTTTCGAAGCAAACTTGAGGTTGGTCGATCCAGCAGAGTCTTCCCTTTTATTGAACGATATTAAGGTAGCGAATGGCGGCATCGTAACGATTCTGGATCCAAGCTTCGCTGATCCGAATCAAATGAGTCCCGTCCTAGTCAATGTGGAGCGACGTGACCATACGACCGGCGTATTCCAGACGTTCGATAACGTCTCGCAGGCTATGATCAGCCATGTGGTACGTAATAGTCAAGAGATCCGAGTGGAATTGTCGGATGATGACTTGAATACAGACAAGACCACGATTCAGTCGAGAACCGTTAACGTTACAACAATTGCGGGCAGCCCGGGCTATACGCTTACCTTGACCGAAACCGGAGTTAATTCCGGCGTATTCGCAGGCGTATTTACAGTGGGAAATGAAATTAGCTCTGGGAACAATCAGCCGATCTATCTGGAATATGCTGATGCGCAAAGAGCGGACAACACCCCGGCTACGATAACCAAAATGTTGGTGAACAAAGCGTTCACAAGCTCTACGATGTCGATCTCTCCAGCGAATGCTGCTTACGACGAGGACGTTACGGTGACCGTGACGGATAATGACTTAAATGTGGACTCAGGTGTGAGAGAGACAACAACTGTAAAAGTTACCTCTGCGATCAGTCCTGCGGGCATTACTGTGACGCTAACTGAGATAGGTCCCGATACCGGCGTGTTCCGCGGCACTTTCAAGATGCAGAATGCAACAAATTCGGGGGCCGGGCACATTGGAGTTGTTAACGGCGGTGTCGCTACGGTTGCTTATCAGGATGTTCGTGATGGTGCGGGATTCGTCACAACCTTGACCCAAACGACTACGCGCAAAGACCATATCAGCGGAACGATCTCGTTGAATAAGACGACAGCCGTTCTGGGAGAACAGATCCAAGTCACCGTTAACGATGCTGATTATATCAATACGGCTATCGATTCAATCTCAGTCCAGGTCACAAACCCTATCAATCTAAATATGATCAATGTTACTCTGAATGAAACCTTAGATAGTGGTGTATTCACAGGTGTGTTTACAATTGCGGATACGATCAGTGTTCCCGGAAGCGCAATCGCAGCAGCTAACCTTACTGACCTTACCGTTACGTATACAGATATTGTGAATCACACCAACCAGTTCAACCAGCCTGTAACGGCTACCGTGAAGCGCAAAGATTATATGTCAGGTAGTATTAGTTATGATCGTCTGAATGTAGGGGGTCAGGAGGTCATAGAAGTAACATTGACAGATTCCGATCTGAATATAGATCCTGATGTGGCTGAACAGGCGAGAGTTTGGGTTAGCTCTGATGATGATCTTAATGGTTATGAATTGACCTTATTGGAAAGTGACTTAAACACGGGTGTATTCAAGGGGCAATTCAAGCCGGTTACATCGGCGTCGAATCCGGCAGCAGTACCGCCTGCGTTGTTGGTTTCCTTCAATAATCCTATATATGTGGATTACATTGATGCGAAGAATGCCAACGGTGTTCCTGAAGTGTTCAATACTTGGTTCGCACATCTGCAAATTCCTGCCATCACAAGCATTACGGCTGCGAATGGCGGAGCGCTGAATGGTGCAGGGGCTGGGGATACGCTGACGATTGTGTTCGATACACTAACGAATGGGCCTACAAATGTTACATTGGCCAACGTATCGGATGTGCTTAAGGTACCGGCAGGGAAATCATTAGGGATCACGCCTGGCGTACAATGGGCAAATAATTATACTTTAATTGTAACATTGGGTGCCGGAGCTGTGTTGCACAAGAATGACTCGATAACGATTGAGAAGGCTGCGGGTCTGAAGAGTGTTTCAGGTAGTGCCATTAGTACAGCTGCCCATGCTATCGATCAGGGTACATTCGGAAACGCAGATCTTGCGATGCTGTCAGCCGCCCCGAATTACGATAACACGACGTACCGTACGGATGGCAAATATTTCGATATTACCTTCAATGCACCAACGAATAAAACGGCTGGAATGACAGCAACGTTCAGCAAGCTGTCTGTGGATAACAGCCACAGTCTGGGCGTTGTCGGTGGAAGTGCAGTGTGGCAAAGCTCCACAGTCCTTCGTGTAACGTTAGGTGCGGGCGCTACAGTTGTCGTTGGGGATACGATTACCTATGATCCGAGTGGAGAGAGTTTATCGGACTTTTCCCTTGAAAAAACAGCTATTCTCCCCATTACGAAGGCAATCGGGGGAAGCTTTGGTTCATTGAAACCGACATTAGTGAGCGTAACCGCTACAAATGATGGGTTAGGGGTAGGGCMTAATGCAGGCGATTTGGTGAAAATCCACTTCGATATTCCGACTAACCAATCGATTACAACCTCAGACTTGAATGCAATTGTGTTGTCTTCAGGAACTTGGGGGGGTTCCCAGGTAAGTTGGAGTGACAACCAGACGATGGAGATTGAGCTGAGTTCGGACGCGACAGTATTTGCCAATTCGAATTACACAGTGACGATTGACTATGATCAATTGGGCTTGAATGGCCACGCCTTGATGAATATAGGCTCGGAAGGTGCAGCAACCTTATCGAGTACGGCAACCGCGATAGCACCTTCATTCGGTGCAGGGCAACTGCCGACTGGTATTAGCGCCGCGACAACCGTAGCTTACGGCAACACGACTTATCGTCAAGGTACGCAAAGCTTTGAAATTACGTTTAACCAACCGATCAACAAGAAAAGCGGTACTGCCGCGCTTGCTAATATTATTGTTAATGAAGGCGCACATACGATAGGCACAGCGCTGAACGGAGCGAGTGCAGTATGGCAGAATAATGGTAAATTGCTGGTCACGTTAGGTTCCGATGCGACGATCCAGCAGGGCGATATGATCAAGTTTGATCCTACAGGTCAAGGCATTATGGACCCATCCCTGGAAACAGCCTTTAGTGCGATCTATAGCACACAGATAACGAGCAGCTTCGGCAGCCAAGTACCCGTCATTAATACTACGGCAGGTATTGGAACTACTGGCATTTATGCGGCGAATGTTGCAGGCGGGGCAGGGGCTGAGGCGACGGATACGATCAAAGTATATTTCGACATCCCTACCAACAAAGCTATCAATGACGCTAATTTGGCATCGGTGGTTAGTCTGAATAAAGCGTTAGGTGGAACGGGAAGCTTCGGATCATCCGCTACGGTAGTCTGGAATACGGCATCCGAGATGACCATTCATTTAGGTGGCACGGGCATTGATGTGCGTAAAGGCGATAGTGTCGTTATTACTGCCGGTGCGTTGAAGAACACGGGGAATGAAGGAAGCATCCCTGTGATCTCAGCTGTTATTGACGGGACCTTCGGAATTGGACTTGTTCCGGTGATCGACACGATTACAGCTACGAACGATACGGGGAATGGCGGGGCGAATCAGGGCGATAAAGTAACGGTATATTTCACGGCTGCTACGAGTAAACCTGACCCAACCAGCGTGTTGAACAATATTACACTTAGCTCCACTCACACATTCGGAACAATGGCGACGGCTGCATGGAGCCTGGATGGGAAGTCGTTCATCATTACGCTTGGCACGAACGCGACGGTTGCGGTTGGAGATACGGTTACGATTAGCAACGTCGCCGGGATCAAGGATTTGAGCGGTGAATCGGCAGCAATCATCGGAGGCGGCTCCATAGCTGGCACGTTCGGAGAAATTGTCAAGCCCGTATTAAGCTCTGTATATGCTACGAATGGGGATGGCACGGCAAACGTGGGGAAGGATGACACACTGGAGTTCGTGTTCAATATTCCTGTGAACCACGCTGCATTCGATCTATCGAAGATTGAAATTAAGAACAGTACCGGAACTGAAACACGAATCAAACCGTTCGGAGATTCACCCACTATATATTGGCTGGACCCAGTTAACGGTTATGACACGCGTCTGCAAATTGTGTTTGACAGCAATCCTACTATACAAAAAACCGATACCGTTTCTATTGCCGCGTTGAATGGGATCAAAGATATAACTGGAACGATAGAGATTCCAGCTGTAGTGAATCAAGCAATCCGTGGTAGCTTCGGGGTTGCCGTAGCACCGACTATGACGAATGTGTACGCTACGAATGGAGATGGAAAACCGACCGTAGGCGCAGGTGATCAACTGGTCGTTGTGTTCGAYACGCCAACCAACGGTGGYACRGTCAACTTATCCAACTTCRYCGTAAGTAACAGYCATACGWTAGGYACGAYCGKRKTAMCAYCRAGCTGGAGCARTGAYAASCTTCGTCTWACGATAACGTTGGGTGYMGGAACGAACATTACGACGCAGGATACGCTGACAATCAACAGCGGCAGYGGTATATGGGATGCAACGAACCAAGTTGCTTTGCCYGGAACCCCTGCTAAGCAGATCGGCGGCAGCTTCGGCGTAGCGGTAGCACCKGTAGTRAGCAACATWACAGCTAAGAACAGCAACGGACWGCCAGGAGYGGGYGCGGGCGACACCTTGGTGTTGACGCTGGATTCACCGTCGAATGGAGCAGCAGTCGATTTGACCAAGCTTAGCTTCACTAGTGGTCATTCGTTAGGCGGAGCTGGGCTGGCACAGAGCTGGAGCAACGACAAGCTAAAGTTGATCATTACGCTCGGCGCGGGTGCTACGATTGCTAAGTCGGATCTGGTATCGATTAGTACCGGCAGCCTCATCTTTGACTCAACAGGCGGCCAAGAGACGGCTGCGACAACCGTTGGTATTCCCATCGGAGGAAGCTTCGGAGAAGCGGTAGCGCCAGTCATTAAAGCGATTCACGCTGTGAATGGAGACGGGAAGCCGACAGTTGGTGCAGGAGATAAGCTATTGATCATCTTCGACACACCGACGAAGGGCGGCAATGTAGCGTTGTCGGAAATCACGGTTGGCAACAACGTCAGCCATAACTTCGGGGCAGGTGCCTCCTATACATGGAGCGCTAACAATACTCACTTGAACATCGTATTAGGCAGCAATCCTAGCCTAGCTGTGGGTGACACGATCAATGTATCGGCACTAAGCGGGATCACGGATGCGTCGGGACAAGCTGCACTGGCCGCAATATCCAATATTGCTATACTGGACAACTTCGGCACAGCAGTAGCGCCAGTGATTGCCTCGATAATTGCAGTGAATGTAGACGGAAAGCCGGGAGCAGCCGCAGGGGACAAGCTTCTGATCAACTTCGATACACCGACCAATGGTGGAACCGTAGATTTCAACAAAATCATAGTAAGCAACTCGCGTCATCTGGGGACAAGCCCTACCTATTCGTGGAATTTAGAGCGTACGCAATTAACGATCGTGTTCGGCAGCAATCCGACGATTGCAGCTGGCGACACGATCAGCGTGTTGGCCACGAGTGGAATTGCGGATGCGTCTGGACAAGCTGCGCTGGCCGCAATATCCGATATTGCCATAAACGGCAACTTCGGAATTGCAATAGCACCTGTCATTACCTCGATAACGGCAATCGATAGTGATGGTACAGCATTAGTTGCTGCAGGCGATAAGCTGAGGATTGTATTCGATTCGGCAGTGCAGTTAAGCGGCTTTACACTGAATGATGTGTTGGTAAACAGTTCAACTGGGAACTTTGGGACCGGTGCAAGCTTTGCGTTGGATCCAAGCGGTACGATCTTAACGATCACGCTGGGCAGTGCTAGCGTGGGCATCAACAATTCTAGTGTGATCACTGTAACGGGTGGCATATTCGACGCCGCAACCGGGACGAAACTACTCGCGAACGGAGGTTCATTACCTACCCTAGGCGGCAGTTTCGGTACGGCCATTGTTCCGAATGTCGTTTCTGCGATTGCGGTGGATGGAAATGGTTTGAATACCTTCAATGGCGATAAAATCGTGATCACGTTCGATGCTAAGACCAATGGCGCGATTCCAAACACAACCCTGACCAAAGATTTGATTACCGTTACCGGCAGCACGTACGGCAGCATTGGAGACTATGCGCTCTTCAATTGGACGAACAATAATCGTGTCCTGACGGTTACATTGTCCACTTATGGGGGTTCTGTTACCGGTTCGACCTACGGTACTGTAACGAATTCGGTCTACGCTAACCTGCAGATCGGGGATATTCTGAACCTCACGAACCTGGGCATTATGGATCCGACAGGTACAGTTCCGGTTAATGCATCTAATGTTGTGCTGGGCGGCAGCTTCGTACCGGCTATCATTCCGAGGTATACGTATGCTTTGGCCACAAGTAACAATCGCAATAGCGCTACGAATACGTTGGGGACGATCCAACTGTTGTTTGATACCGAAATGGATACCATTCCAGTCGATCTCAATCAAATAGTGGTGTCTAATAACCACGTGCTCGGTGCGAACGCGACAGTGGCTTGGAGCTCCGGCACCGTACTGTCGATCACGATAAGAACAGATGCAACCGTGCAGGCTGGGGATACGATTGATTTGTCGAATCTTCATTTGATGGACCGTAATAAGATTGCTTACCTGACTGGGGCGGCAGCCGTACAAACACTGAGCGGCAGCTTCGGTACGATTATCGATCCGGTATTAAGCCGAATTGACATTAAGGATGAAGGTACCGCAAGCGCAGTAGGGGATCAGCTAGTGTTCAGCTTTAATGCGGACGTGAGTGTTGATGCTGACTTTGTTACCAATGGTTTGAGCAAGATTGTAGTAAGTAATGGACATACGCTGGGGGCTCTGAATGCCTCCCATATCCAATGGGATTCCAGTGGTACCAAGCTGACGATTACAATAGCCGCTGGTGCAACCATCCAGGCTAACGACACGATCAGCATCTTGGCAGGGAGTGGAATCAAGGACATTACCGGCTTCAAGGAGCTTGCTCCTGTGATCGGTATGCAGCTGAACGGAACGTTCGGGACAACCGCAGCTCCTGCTGTAATCAGTGTGACGGCCTCGAACGATGGGGGCAATCCGGGAGCAGGGCAAGGCGACCTGATTACGATCAGATTCGCTTCCAATACGAACGGAATAGCTGGTGCTACTCTGGATGTGTCGAGCCTAGCCGCTCTTGTGGGGACGGATGCAACTGCAGCTTGGGTCGATTCGAGAACATTGGTCATTACAGTAGGCAATCTTGGACCAAATCCTGCGTTGAAGGATAATGGGTCGATTTCTTTAGACACGCTTAACATTATGGATCCTACAGCCGCTTCCAGAGTAACTGGTACCTATGTAATCGGCGGTTCCTTCGGTCAGGCGAACATTCCGAGAGTGTCCAGCATAGTCGCATCCAGTGCGGATACGAGTAAGACCAACTCTGCCATCAGCAACGGTGATAGCATCACCATTACGTTCGATATGCCAACGAACCAAAGCGGTGAGCTGTTGGATGCAGCTGCGGTGAATCAGTTTGTTACTTTCGGAACGTCTTCCAATCCGAAAGTTCTGGGAGCTGGCTACAAGGGTAGATGGAGTGATAATGGTAAAGTTCTTACTATCACGGTTACCGATGTTACAGGCTCGACGATCCAGATCGGGGATAACATCACCGTCTCCGGTATCAAGAATGCGATGGGTACGTCCAACGAGAGCCAGGACACCGTTGCACTTGGGGGGATATTCGATGGGCGTCAGTTCGCAATGACTGCTAATGGCATTAGTTCTTCAGGAGCGGGGAATCTGACTGCGGTCATAACGATTCAACCGGTAAAAGATCATGCAGGAAAAGAAGTCATTATTTTCGAGCYCATCAAAGGAAATGTACCAGTACAGATAATCGCCTCTCAACAAGACATAGTAGGGAATACCAGAATTACACAAGCGTTCGACAACATTGCGGGACCACTTACGGATTACACTGTTAAAGCGTATCTCTTCGATAATATCAATTCTTCATCCGGCTCCGAATTACTGAGTCAAGTCGTAACGATGAAATTGCAATAATGAAGGGAGTATGTTGGAGGGGAAACCCTCCAACATTCTCGATTTGTTCACAAGAGAAAGGATGATATACAACGTGAAGAAGATTCTTATCCCCGGAATGATTCTGGGTTTACTTGCAGCAAGCGTAACTCCGGTCCTGCCTGCTTATTCTGTATATGCAGCAGTCGTACCCGTGTCGATCACAGGTACTTCCACATATGTTGCCGGGACCTCCGTCCGAATTACGGGAAGTTCTCCAGCGGGAAAAGACATTACATTCAAAATGCTGGACAGCAGCAGTTCGCTTATTCATGTAGACGCGATCCTTGGCAAAGACAATCCAGGGCAATTCCAATTTGATTTCACACTGCCTAGTAATAGGACAGGGGCGATGACCATCATCGCTGGATACGGCGGGGGAAGTGGAGAATTCACTCTGCTGAACGTAACCGTCTCAGCCCCGTCAAATACACCTGGTGGCAGCGGCATAGGTGGTGGTGGCGGTGGAATTGCTCCTCCTGTGAAACCGGATTCTGTGAAGCCTTCGAACTCAGTAAGCTTGTTGAGTGCAGCCAAGGAATCTTCGTCGAATGGCGTTGTAACAGTAACTTTAGATGCTAAGCTGGTATCAGGTATTCTTGCTTCTGAGGCAACTCCCACTACGAATGTGTTCTCCCTGGAAGTGAAGGGAACGGGTAATTCCGTGCAAACGGAAATTACCGCCGAGGTGCTGAAGCTGCTTACTTCCAAGAATGCGGATACCGTGTTGCAAGTGCAAACCAACACCGGTACGTATAACCTTCCGCTCGGGACAGCTGTAGCAAGGCAATTAGGCGGATTAGCAAGTGATGAGAAAATCGTGATTACGATCAAGCGGGTGGAGGGTACACAGAACGATGAGATAAAGGCAGCCGCCTCTGGGCTGAATGCGCAAGTATTGGGGATCCCGGTTGAGTTCACGGTTTCTGTCGTAGCCAGTAATGGCAGCACGAAGCTGATTGAATCGTTTACCAATTATGTCTCCCGCACGATTGCTATGCCGTCGACTGTCAATCCGAATAGTTCGGCAGGTGTGATGTATGACCCGGATAAAGGCACATTCAGCCCTGTCCCTACGTTGTTTAATGGGACCACGGCTACTCTGTTCCGCAAAGGCAACAGCGTCTACACCATCCTGGACAACCCCAAGACCTTCGCCGACATTAGCGGACACTGGGCGCAAAGGGATATTGAATTGCTCGCCAGCAAACTTATTGTGAACGGCGTAGCCGCCAACCAATTCGCCCCAGACCATAGTATTACTAGAGCGGAATTCGCGGCTCTGCTTGGTCGATCGTTGGCTGTAAGCGAAGCGAAGGCGACAGGTTTCACTGACGTAGCTGCAACAGATTGGTTCTCGGGCGCGGTTGGTGCTGCGCAAGCAGCACAGCTCATCGGGGGCTACGAGGACGGCACATTCCGACCAAACGCCAAGATTACACGGGAACAGATGGTGACCATGATTATTAGGGCGTTCCAATACGCCGGTACCAAAGCGGAATCCGATTCTGCCGTGTTGAACAAGTTCACGGATAGCGGCGCTATCTCGGAATGGTCAAAAGTAGCGGTGGCTCAATCGATCAAGGCCGGTATCATCCAAGGGATGACGGATACTACATTTGCTCCGCAGGACAATGCGACTCGTGCGCAAGCCACTTTAATGCTGGAGAGAATGCTTCACTATTTGCAGTTTTTGAATAAGTAATGCATAGTTTGTCTGTAATCGAGAGCAAAATGTAATCAAGATTAAATTTAATCAAGAGTAAACACCAGAAAAGCCTGCATTCGAACTTGCGAATGCAGGCTTTTCCATCTCCCACCCCTATTTCACAATCAACACCGGGCAAGGCGCGTGCTGGCTCACCTTATGGCTGACGCTGCCCAGGATGACTTCCGAGAACCGACCCAAGCCTCGGCTGCCCATCACGATGAGGTCGTATCCGCTCTCTTTGGCGATCGAGCATATCGTCTGGGCCGGATCGCCCGGGATGCTGAGCCAGTCGTGCTTGATGCTAGCTTCTGTCAGTTGTGCAGCTGCCGGCTGGACGATCTGTTGAGCCTCATCTTCCTGAAGCTTGAATATGTCTATTCCGGCAAGCGGCTCAATGATAGGGAGGGTTGCTTTGACATGCAGGACCGTCACATGTGCGTGCGACCCCAAGCTACTCACCAGGGCTACGGCATGGTTCAAAGCATTTTGAGCATGTAGGGAACCGTCAATCGGGATAAGAATTTTGTTGTACATAACTGATTCTCCTCCTCATGGAAATGTGAATGTTGTTGAATTCATTACCCTTAACAGCGTGCTATGAAACATGATTGCTATAGTCCTTATTATACTAGCATTCCCAGATGCAGCACATGAAATGTGTGTCAATTCCCTCAAAGCTCTATGATATAATGGTGAATATCACGCAGAAGGTGAAAGGGAGGCTAACCATGTCAGACCCTAAAACGAGTAAATTAGCACCCGTAGTCAAAGAGCAGACAGGATTTTACGACATACCAGAGCGTTATGAGATCATTGATGGGGTACGTTACGATTTTTTATCTTCTCCCAAGATTACGCACCAAGCGCTGTTGGGGCAGCTATATTTTATTCTTCATTCATCCTGCCATTTAAGCGGTGTTATTTTGTTAGCCCCTATGGACGTTCATCTGAGCGTGGACAACATTGTGCAACCCGACCTGATCTACATATCGAATGACAATCTGTCCATCATGAAAAATGAAAAAATAATGGGTTCTCCTGATCTACTCGTCGAAATTCTTTCACCGAGCACAGGTTCCAGGGATAAAGTCCGTAAGAAAGAGCTCTATTCACGGTTCGGAATTAGTGAGTATTGGATTGTGGACCCCGTTCACTCAGCGGTAGATCAGTTTGTTCTGGCAGAAGGAGGCGGATATGTATTAGACCGCTTCTTACGATGAGACAGATTCGCTGGCCTCTGTGAAGTTCCCTTGTATGACGGTCAAGCTGGACGAGCTGTTCGGAGCGATTGCGAGATTCAAGAATTCGGAGGACTAGGGACCAACTTGATGTTCCCAAACCAAAAAAGGAGCAGGACACCATGACGTGTCCTACTCCTTTTTGACATATTGGATCTTACTTGTTTTCTGCGATAATTTGACGAAGCACGGTTTGCAGGATACCGCCGTTACGATAGTAGTCGACGTCAACCATGCTGTCCAGACGGACGATAGCGTCGAATTCGAACGTCGTGCCATCTTCGCGAGTTGCTTGTACGCGAACGGTCTGGCCTGGTTGAACACCGTTGTTGATACCGGAGATATCGAACGTTTCGGTTCCGGTAATACCAAGCGTCTTCCAGCTAATACCTTCTGGGAATTGCAGAGGCAGAACGCCCATGCCCACAAGGTTACTGCGGTGAATCCGCTCGAAGCTCTCAGCGATAACAGCTTTCACACCCAGCAAGAACGTTCCTTTGGCTGCCCAGTCACGGGAGCTTCCAGTACCGTACTCTTTACCAGCGATGACCACGAGCGACGTGTCCGCTGCTTGATACTTCATCGATGCGTCATAGATCGACATGACTTCGCCGTTCGGCAAGTATGTCGTTACGCCGCCTTCAGTGCCTGGAGCTACTTGGTTCCGAATGCGGATGTTAGCGAACGTACCGCGCATCATCACTTCATGGTTACCACGACGGGAGCCATAAGAGTTGAAGTCTTCTTTCTTCACGCCGTGCTCAATCAAGTACTGACCACCTGGGCTCTTAACCGTGATGTTACCGGCAGGCGAGATATGGTCGGTTGTGACGGAATCGCCGAGCAATGCGAGCGCTTTGGCGCCATGAACTTCCGAGATATCGTCCAGATCTTGGCTAAGACCTTGGAAGAAAGGTGGCTCTTGGATGTATGTGGATTTCTTATCCCACTCATACAGCTCGCCCTTCGGTACAGGAATCTGATTCCAACGTTCGTTCTGCGTAAAGACGTTCTCGTACTTCGCACGGAACATATCCGGGCTAAGTGCCGATGCAACGGCAGCCTTGATCTCATCGTTAGTCGGCCAGATGTCTTTCAAGTAGACCGGTTGATTGTTGTTGTCATGCCCGATTGGCTCGTTAGCCAGGTCGATGTTGACTGTACCTGCCAATGCGTATGCGACTACGAGCGGAGGAGAAGCCAGGTAGTTGGCTTTCACTTGCGCGTGAACGCGGCCTTCGAAGTTCCGGTTACCGGACAGGACGGCAGCAACGGTCATGTCGTTGTCGGCGATCGATTGGCTCACTTCTTCCGGCAATGGGCCGCTGTTCCCGATACAAGTGGCACAGCCGTAACCAGCAACGTGGAAGCCAAGTGCTTCGAGTGGCTCGATCAAGCCGGCTTTTTGCAAATATTCAGTAACAACAAGCGATCCAGGCGTCAAGCTTGTCTTCACGTAACCTGGTGTAACCAGACCGCGTTCTACAGCTTTCTTCGCCACAAGGCCAGCACCCAGCATTACGCTTGGGTTGGACGTGTTCGTACAGCTGGTAATGGCTGCAATAACAACAGCGCCTGTCTTGAGCGTAGTCGACTTGCCGTTCGGATGCTTCACTTCAACGGATTGCGCGATCTTCTCATCGGACAAGCCGTATCCGCCTTTGTCAATCGGTGTGCGAATAATCGTGTTGAAAGCTTCCTTCATATTCGTCAATTCGACACGGTCTTGAGGACGCTTAGGACCGGCCAAGCTTGGTACGATGGTAGACAAATCAAGCTCAATTGTATCGCTGAATATAGGATCAGGTGTTTCATCTGTGCGGAACATGCCTTGCTCTTGATAGTAAGCTTCTACGAGCTTCACTTGATCTTCAGCGCGGCCAGTGCTTCTCATATAGTTCAATGATTCGCTGTCTACAGGGAAGAAACCAATGGTGGCGCCATATTCAGGAGCCATGTTGGCGACCGTAGCACGGTCAGCAAGGCTGATGTTGCTCAGACCAGGGCCATAGAACTCAACGAACTTGCCGACAACACCCTTCTTACGAAGAATTTGCGTAACAGTCAAGGCCAAGTCAGTTGCCGTAGCGCCTTCAGCCAAGCTGCCAGTCAGCTTGAAGCCGATAACTTCAGGTGTAACGAAGTAAAGCGGTTGGCCAAGCATACCAGCTTCGGCTTCGATCCCGCCAACGCCCCAACCCACAACGCCAAGACCGTTGATCATAGTTGTATGGGAGTCGGTCCCAACAAGGGAGTCCGGGTAAACGACAGTTTCACCGTCAACAGTTTTCGTTGCCGCTACGGAAGCCAGATACTCCAGATTCACCTGGTGAACGATCCCGGTAGCCGGAGGAACAGCACGGAAGTTATCGAATGCCGTTTGCGCCCAGCGCAAGAAGCGGTAACGTTCTTCATTACGTTCGAACTCGACGTTCATGTTATATTCCAATGCTTCCTTGGAACCAAAAGCATCCACCATTACGGAGTGGTCAATTACGAGATCGACGGGTACGAGCGGGTTGATCCGCTTAGGATCTCCGCCAGCGCGCTTCATCGTATCACGCATAGCAGCGAGGTCAACAACGACCGGAACGCCAGTAAAGTCTTGCAGAACGATCCGAGCAGGGATGAACGGAATTTCCTTGTTGTCATCGCGGCCTTCCGCCCAGCCTGCGATTTGCTTCACATGTTCATTGGTGATGGCGCGTCCGTCGAATTGGCGAACAGCTGCTTCGAGCAGTACTTTGATCGAGAACGGCAGCTTGTTAATGCCACTGAATGTGCTCTCCAGGGATTTCAGGCTGTAGTAGTTGTACGACTTGCCGCCAACTGTAAGCTGAGTCCGGACGGAGAAATGGTCCTTGTTAGACATGGGATGTGCCTCCTTAAAGTGAGCTTATATTATAAATCGGAATCAGTTTCACTGGATGAAACATGATTTCATAAATCCTTAATTCCAGTATACCCTCTTCTCATAATGGCGTAAAGTTTTTTTTATCTATGCCGCGCCTGCTTTTTGACCTGTTTTATTATCTCCGAGCCCCCTGCAAAGTAATCGGAGGGGGTAAAACTCCGAGCCCCCGCAAAGGGGCTTCGCCATGGAATAAGCTTCAAAGCGTCACATCACTTTGTGGGTAGATGCATGATTGAACACAACGCTTCATATATATAGGATAATGTCTTCTTACGCATATATCAGCTTTAATCGGCTCTGGCCTTTCACGTTAAGTAGGGGGGTTCCTAATGATAGACAAATGGAAGAAAACCGTCTACGAATACATTCACCACCGCAATCAATTGGAAGTCGGATATCAGGTTGATCCCTTGCTGACAACAGTAAGAGATGATCGTTATTTACGCAGGCAAGAGTTGCGATTGAAAAGAATGCAGTCGGGCCACCGCGAACGCAATGTCAAACCTATTCGCAATGAGACTGGGCTTGTGCTGCGCCAAGTTGACGAGAAGGAGAAGGGCGAGCGAATCGAAGTCGATATCGAGATGCGTCGAACATTGGACTATGAGCTGAGAGGCATGAAGCATACTGAACAGCGCAAAGAACGGGAACGGCTTACAGTGACTCGTTCCGGTAATCAATGGCTGATTACATCGGTTAGTGCCGAGGTGCCAGAGAGAATGTCGATGAATTCACCCTCTTCGGAAGCTTTTATTCGAGCCCAGGAGGAGGAACTGCTCCGTCATCAGTCAGTCAGCAATCGTTCCATGCCTTATTTGAACCCACAATTGATTTCTGGCTACGGTTTCGAGGGCTCCTTCCGGCCAGTGCCATATAATCGTAAGAAGGCGCAGGAATATGCCAACACTTGGTGGGACGGAGCGAATCCGAACTACATTCCCTTCGAAGTGGATTGTACGAATTTCGTTTCTCAGTGTATCTTTGCAGGCAACGTACCGATGAACTATACTGGTAAGAGGGAAACGGGCTGGTGGTATCAGGGGATCGCTAAGGAACGCGAGCTATGGAGTTTCAGTTGGGCGGTCGCGCACAGCCTATGCTCACATTTAACGACAAGCCGATCCGGGCTTCGGGCAGAAATACAAGATCATGCAGCTGCACTTACAATCGGGGACGTCATTTGTTATGACTGGGATGGGAACGGACGGTTTCAGCACAACACGATCGTAACCGCGATTGATGCTTCTGGCATGCCCTTGGTCAACGCACATACGGTTAATAGCAAGCACCGCTATTGGGATTACAGGGATTCGTATGCTTGGACCCCGAACACCAAATATCGTTTTTGCCATATTCTCGATCAGTTCTAGTCCTTTTCGAGCAATCATTAAGGCAGCCCTGCAACAACTTTTTCGCCATGGGGCGTGTAGGTTGTTGTTTTACTAACATGAGGCAATGGCTGGAACAATATTCATGGGCGGAGGTAACTATGAACAAACGAATTCGCGTCGGCCTGATCTACGGAGGAAAGTCCGGCGAACATGATGTGTCCTTACAAACAGCCATGGCTGTGATTCAAGCATTCGATCATACCAAATATGAAGTTCAACCCTTCTATATTACGAAGCAAGGTGAATGGAGAGTTGGCCCCTTGCTGAATGCGCCAGTTGAGCGCAAAGAGCAGTTGCAATTCGAACCGGTCGAAGGGAAGATCGCAACTGAACAGACGAGCATTATGCCTTTATTTGCGTCAGTAACACGGCAGTCGAAGCCAGCAGCTGATCAAGAAGTCGAAGGGGGACTGGACGTCATATTCCCGCTGCTTCACGGAACATTCGGCGAGGACGGTACGATCCAGGGATTGCTGGAAATTGCCAATATTCCATATGTCGGAGCAGGGGTGCTTGCTTCTGCGGTGGGCATGGATAAGGTGATGATGAAGAAAATTTTTGCCCAGGAAGAGCTTCCGCAGTGTGTGTTCCGGAGTTTCACCAAGGCCCAGTGGGAGAAGGATCAAGCCTTTTTCCTGATGGAAATTGAAATATCGCTTGGCTATCCGTGCTTCGTGAAGCCTGCCAATCTTGGCTCCAGTGTAGGGATATCCAAGGCGAGAAATCGTGAGGAGCTAATTGCCTCATTAGCCGAAGCTTTCCAATATGACCGCAAGGCGATTGTGGAAGAATACATTGAGGCAAGAGAAGTCGAAGTTGCGGTGTTGGGCAATGATGAGCCACTGGCATCGGTCCCGGGCGAGATTGTGCCTTCCAATGAATTTTATGATTATAAAGCCAAGTATATAGATGGCAAATCTGCTATGATTATACCAGCGCAACTTCCAKAGGACTTGAGCCTACAAATCCGCGAAATGGCAATTCGGGCGTTCCAGGCCATCGATGGTACTGGCTTGTCCAGAGTGGACTTCTTCCTACGCAAATCCGATAATGCCATTATGATTAATGAAATTAATACGATGCCGGGATTCACACCATTCAGCATGTATCCGCTGCTCTGGAAGGAAACAGGCAAGTCATACCAAGAGTTGTTGGATGACTTAATCCGACTGGCTATCGATCGTCATGAGGCGAAGCAGCAAATCCGGTATTCATTCGATACTTAACTTGTAGTGAGTTCAATCCAAAGTGAGGTGGTAGCTATGGGTTTCCAAACCGAATTCAATTCGGTATGCAAATTCAAATCGGAGCAGGAGATTTATGAGTTGCTGGAATACGGGCGGGGTAAAATGATGAAAAGCGGTTTCCGCGTATTCCCGGCCGGCCAGAAGGTAATCGCTTATAACCCGGGCAACAAGGCCATTGCCATCGTTCGGATCGTGGCCTCCATCGCGGAGATTAACTTCCAAGGCGAGGAAGTGACGCAAGTGGAGATGGAGCTCATTCGCCGACTCACCGACGAGGAATCCCGCGTCCAGACCGCGCTTGCGCACGAGATGTTTTTCGGGGAGCAGTAGTGGTGACAAATTCTGCTGCCCCTTGCGACGATCTCGTCAATTGGATATAATAAACTTCAACAATTGAACATGAAACAAACCGCCTATGAAGAGCATCCAACTCGGAGGCGTTTGCGACCGGGGTTGTATCGACACGTTGTCCGTCATGACCCTCTAAGTAAGCCGGAACCTGCCCCGTTATGGCAGAACCAAGCGGATCGGCTCCATGTGAGTTGGTCAAATTGGGTGGCACCGCGAGCGATTAGAAGCGCCCCTCGTCCCAACAGATGAGGGCGCTTTTTGTGTTTTTTCAGACCAATCGCTGCGGAAGGGGTTAGGGAACATGTTGGAAATGAAATGGATTCGGCAAAATGCAGAGAGGGTACAGTGGACGGCTGCACAAAAAGGGATCGATGTATCTGTAGAGGAACTGCTCACTTGGGATGACAAGCGGCGAAGCCTGCTTACGGAGACAGAACGCTTGCGGCAGGAACGTAATGCAAAGTCGAAGCAAATAGCGGAGTTAGCCCGGGCGGGAGATAGCCAGGACCGGGAAACCATTCAATTGGCGGTGCGAGAAGTGAATCGTACATTGGCCGAACTGGAAGCTCAACTAGATGAGGCGAACCGCAGGCAGAAGGAGCTGATGCTGCTGATCCCGAACGTTGTATCGCCGGATACACCGATTGGTAGGAGTGACGCGGACAACGTAGAGGTGCGAATGGTGGGAGCGTTACCCCAGTTTCAGTTCGACCCACTCGATCATGTGGCATTAGGCGAGCGGTTGAGGCTGCTGGATATTCCTCGCGGTGTCAAGGCGGCAGGCAGCCGCAACTATTACTTGATGGGCGCGGGAGCGCAGCTACATCGAGCGGTTCAACAGTTGGCTGTTGATCTGCTGATGCAGCGTGGCTTTACTTTACTAGAAGTTCCTCTGATGGTTAGGGAGGAAGCGCTGGAGAGTACGGGATTTTTCCCGTTAGGCCGGGATCAGACATACGCGCTTCAGGAGGATGATAAGTGGCTGGTCGGCACATCGGAAGCACCACTTGTCGCTTACCACAATGGTGAGATAGTAGAGCTGGGTGAAGGTCCGATCCGATTAGCAGCTGCGTCGACCTGCTTCCGAAGCGAGATCGGTTCAGCAGGTCGGGACGTGCGCGGGCTATACCGGGTACACCAGTTCGCCAAGGTCGAACAGGTCGTGTTGTGCTGTAATGATGAGCAGCTATCTGAGCAAATGCTTCAGGACATTACCCGCAACGCGGAGGACATTCTGCAACTGCTGGAACTGCCCTATCGTGTAGTAGCGGTATGTACAGGAGATATGTCGCAGAAGACGTATAAGCAATTCGATATTGAGACTTGGATGCCTAGCCGCCAAGCTTACGGCGAGACGCATTCTTCTTCGAACCTGTTGGACTTCCAGGCGCGGCGTTCGAACATTCGTTATCGTGATGAGCAGGGTAAGCTTCAGTACGCGCACACGCTCAACAATACGGCTGTGGCTACGCCACGTATCCTAATCCCTCTGCTGGAAAACCACCAGCAAGAGGATGGATCGGTGCGGATTCCAGCTGCTCTGAGACCATACATGGGCGGGGTTGAACGGTTGGTGCCTTAGAAATCGCCAATCTCCGAGCATGGGATTTCGCTAACTCGGGGAAAATAACGTCAAAAGTGATGATGGTGGAGGTATCTGCTTTCGATGATTGTACGATTCGGTTACGTTGCGATGTCCACGATTGTAGACAATGCATCTCCTTCCAAGACGATGACTTGGACCTCGTTCGAGAAGCTGGCGGATCGGGAAGCAGCGATTCTCAAACTTGAAAGGATCGCGGAGGAGAATCTTCATAATACGCTCCGTCTGCTGCGCCATAATCGCGCTTATGAGGTTCATCTATATCGGTTTTCTTCCAAGCTCATCCCTCTAATCGGTCACGGACAGCTTGTCGACTGGGATCCGTTCCC
The DNA here is from genome assembly GCF_056401635.1 of Paenibacillus sp. P4_E11. NCBI lineage: Bacteria > Bacillati > Bacillota > Bacilli > Caryophanales > Paenibacillaceae > Paenibacillus > Paenibacillus sp. P4_E11. The sequence continues at coordinate 21,946 of NZ_JBFUIX010000018.1, forward strand.
GACACTTGCGCCTTCTTTTCAAGCAATCGGGAATTACGTACGGGAACACAACATGCGGGTGAGCTTTCATCCGGACCATTTCACCGTATTGAGTACCCCACGGGAAGAAGTGCTGCTCAGCTCTTATGAAGACCTGCAGCGGCACGTCCGGATGTTGGATGAGATGGGACTGGATTCACGAGCCAAGTGCAACATTCATATCGGTGGAGCGTATGGCAATAAACCAGCGGCCTGTGATAGATTCGTCACCAACTTCGAACGTCTGGAACCGCATATTAAGCAGTATATTACGTTGGAGAATGATGATAAAACGTTTACCGCTCAAGAAACACTTGAAGTGTGCGAGCGGGTCAACATCCCTATGGTTCTGGACATTCACCACCATCATGTGAACAACGGTGGGGGTACGCTCGGTGATGCGCTGTGGGAGAGGGTGCTGCGTACTTGGACGGGGCAAGCTGTACCACCCAAAATTCACGTCTCCAGCCCTAAGAGCGAGAAGGACCCCAGGGGACATGCGGACTATGTGGACCACGAGACGCTGCTACAGTTTCTGCGCTCCATCCAACTGTTTACTCCAGAGCTTGATGTGATGATTGAGGCCAAAATGAAGGATCGTGCTCTGTTCGCGCTGATGGATACGTTGAAGGACTGTGGCGGCGTTCGAGTGCGGGATCAGACGACGATCGAGCTGTTGTGAGTATTCCGACACAATAGAGTGGAAAACTCTTGATATATGGTGGGAAATGGGGTACGTTTTAAAGTAGAACCTTACTTGACAAGCCTGACGCAGAGAGTGGTTCTGCAAGATGACTTCATGCGGTGGAGAGGGGAAAACGAACGAATGGGTCAACTGTTGGATGGTAAAAATATATTGGTAATGGGGATAGCTAACGATCGGAGTATCGCTTGGGCGATTGCACAATCTTTGGCGTCCCATGGAGCTAGACTGGCTTTCACGTATGAGAATGAACGTGTAGAAGAGCGCGTGCGCAAGCTCGCGGAGACGCTCCCGAATTCACCAATCGTACTTCCCTGCAACGTAACTGTTGATGCGGAGATCGATACGCTAGCGGGTTCTCTGAAGGAGCATTTCGGTACCTTGCACGGCTTCGTACATAGTATCGCATTCGCCAAGGGTGAGGAGTTGGACGGACTGTACGTGGACACTTCACGGGATGGCTTCGCCCTTGCTCATGACATAAGCGCCTACTCGCTCGTTGCGATAGCCCAGCGTGTATACCCGCTCATGACAGAAGGCGGCAGTATCATGGCGATGACGTATCTCGGTGCAGAGAGGGCCATGAAGAACTACAACGTTATGGGTGTGGCCAAGGCAGCGTTGGAAGCGAGTATCCGTTACTTGGCGAACGATCTTGGACAATTCAATATTCGCGTGAACGGCATATCCGCAGGACCGATCCGTACGCTGGCTGCCAAGGGAATCAAGGACTTCAACTCGATTCTCCGGCAAGTGGAGGAGAAGGCTCCTCTACGCCGCACAACAGAGACGGCTGAAGTAGGCGATACGGCGATGTTCCTGATGAGCAACTTGTCGCGCGGGATTACCGGAGAAGTCATCTATGTAGACAATGGGTATCACATCGTTGGCGTGTAATTATATCGAATGATCTGCATCCGTCTGACAGACTAACCGTCGGACGGATGTTTCATTGTAGGAAAGGGGCGACAGCATCATGTCATTCCTAGCATTCGCCGTTCTACTTCTGCTCGGCGCGGTATCAGCCACATTCGGCAGTATCGTCGGTCTGGGCGGTGGTATTATCATCGTACCGGTATTGATCTATATCGGGCCTCAGTTACTCGACCAAGACATTCCGACCACACTCGCTGTAGGTACTTCATTAACCGTGCTCATCTTCACAGCGGCTTCTTCGACTCTCACATTCATGAAGGACAAGAAGGTCGACTTCAAGAGTGCATGGCTATATTTCATCACGAGTGGGCCGGCCGCTATGCTGGGTGCATCGCTTACGAGCAAATTCGAACAACATACGTTCCAGCTCGTGTTCGGACTGTTCATGCTGTTCATCTCGGCATTGCTTATATTCAAAAACCGTATGAAGCCCATGAACGTGAAATGGCCGATTCAACGCAAGTTCACCGACGCACAAGGGGTAACGGCTGAGTACGGCTACAACATTCCGTTGGCGCTTGTTGTCGGCTTCGGGGTAGGCCTCATCTCAGGGCTGTTCGGTATCGGTGGAGGCTCGCTGTTCGTCCCAGCGATGGTGCTGCTCTTCCGCTATCCTGCTCATGTGGCCACTGCGACGTCGATGTTCGTCATCTTTCTTTCCTCGATTCTCGGAAGCATGACCCATATGTACCACGGTGATGTAGACGGCTGGCTGGTGCTGGCTCTCGCTCCGGGTGCTTGGCTCGGTGGTTGGTTAGGGGCGCGGATCGTAAGGCGAATTAGTGGCAATGGGTTGCTATGGCTGTTGCGTGTGACACTTATTGTGTTGGCTTGTAAGCTTATCTGGAGCGGCTTGGTGTAGGACTATAGGCGTATTTTGTAGTTCTTTTGGCCTTTTGTCGCTTAACACAAACCTTTTTGGGTGAAACGCTGAGGATTTTATAGCGAAAATATTATATAGTAATTGTAACGCAATCATAGAAAGAGTGAGTTGCCCTTGAATAAAGAAGATTTGGAATCTTATACAGTAGGAAGTAAAAGTTTTACAGCGGTTGCCATCAATACTGCGGCCAAGGCGGGCGAATGGATTAAGCTCAAGCTCGGCGCGCACACGAAGCTGGATGTGAAGAGCTCGGCACAGGATCTCGTAACGGAGATTGACCGTGGTTCGGAAGCGCTGATCCGTAACTTGATCAAAACCCACTTTCCAACACATGCGTTTTTGGGAGAAGAAGGCGTTGGCTCCGGTGCAGGAGCGTCTATACAAGCATTGCAAGAAGCTAGTGAAGCTGAATATTTGTGGATCGTCGATCCTATAGATGGAACTACGAATTTCGTGCATGGCTTCCCGTTCTTCTCTGTGTCTATAGCATTGGCGCATAAAGGGGAAGTGATTGTCGGGGTCGTCTATGATCCTTTCCATGACGAGCTGTTCGTTGGGGAGAAAGGCAAGGGCGCTTACCTGAAAGGCAAGCCGATGCGTGTATCGAGCGAAGAGAAGCTGGCAGAGGGACTCATTGCTACCGGATTCCCGGCGGGGACGAATAGTACACTTCCCGTAAATATGAAAGGGTTGCAAGCTCTGGCTCCCAAAGTTCGCAACGTGCGTGTTGTAGGCTCGGCAGCGCTTCACTTGGCTTATGTAGCGGCAGGAAGGCTGAGCGGCTTCTGGGAGATCGGCTTGAACAGTTGGGACATCGCCGCAGGCGCGTTGCTTGTTCGCGAGGCCGGTGGAGAAGTGACCGACACGCTCGGTCGCCCCTATTCGCTTCAAGTTCGCCATGTGCTGGCGTCCAATGGCCGAATCCAACGTGAGTTACAGCTGGAGCTAGCGGCAGCAGACGCCACCGGGTTCGAGCAATAACGCATGCGCATTTAAGAGTAAAAAGACAGACCAATAAGAAGGCTCGAGATCTTCTCAGGAGCTAATCTGGACTCGCAATCTGTGGGGCAAGATTAGTCTCGTGGAGGGCTTCGGGTCTTTTTTTGTTGTCCGGCTGTTGCACATCTTTTCCCAAATTGGACTTCCATCTCAACCCTATCAAGTCAGAAGCACATCCACATAGAGCGGCCTCAACATAATATAGAGGAAGCTATCAAGATGGAGGTGAATGATTGAATGGTACTATCCAAAGGTATAGACTGTGCGACACCGTTGACTAGTGCTGTCGCATCCGCATTCAAGTCGGATGGTTTCGAATTTGCATGCAGGTATTTGGTGCCAAGCGGTTGGAAGCGGTTGACCAAGGAAGAAGCGGTGACGATCAATCAGGCCGGTCTTCAGGTCGTATCGGTATTCGAAACGACCGCTGACCGTGCGCTTGGTGGACGGGCTGCTGGTTTGGTCGATGGCAGGACCGCTGCTTTAACAGCAGATGCAGTCGGGCAGCCGCAAGGCAGTACGATCTATTTTACCGTTGACTTCGATGCGACATCTTCGCAGATGCCGGTTGTGGTGGACTACATTCGAGCGGCAAGCGAGGCGACCCCGGCGTTTACGACGGGAGTCTATGGCTCCTTCGCCGTAGTAGAAGCGGTGCGGGCAGCTGGGGCTTGTTCGAAGTTTTGGCAGACATATGCTTGGAGCGGCGGGCGAAAAGCTGATTTTCTGCATATTTATCAGCACATGAACGATATAAGCGTCAATGGGATCCAAGTTGATCTGAATGATGGTTACGGGAACGAAGGGGGGTGGAATACGATTGCTTTTGTGATGGACAAGGACGATGCCAACAAAGTGATCGCCTTCCTTGCCGCAGCTTATGGAGCGACCTCGGTCACCGAGGCCAGGGAGGAGTTCCACCGGTTGGCGAATGAGCTGAGGAAAGCGTCCGGACAGCCGGAGGAGTAGGAGCAAGAGCAAGAGCAGGAGCAGGAGCAGGAGCAGGAGCAGGAGCAGCAACAGCAACAGCTTCAGGGGAATATTGGTTCCAGAGAAATAAGCATAATGAGTTCTTCTATTAGCTGTTTTGTGTTCTTTACTAGACTATAGGATAACGGATGACTCGATCAATTCCACGTACTGAACTCGGAAGCAACAGATCGCTCCGAGTCCGAGATAGACGGAAAATTCGTCTAACTCTGCGCGAAAGAGCAGCCACCAATGACATGGCCGTAGGCCGATTTTTTCATATGAGCTTCTGTGAGCTGTTCCCTTTCTTTTGTTAGCGATCAATAATTCTGTAAATCTTGCAAAAGTGCAGTATTTTTTCTCAACTCGACTAGTTTCTGAAGGGAATCCTGCAATAATACATCAATTTTAGTAGGATCCGTCCGCAAAGAAGCAATTCAAGCAGAAATCATGTATTTGCAGGATTTTCCCCGGAAACCTATGAAAACACAAAAAATGATGTACAATTGCAGCTTTTTCACTCTACAAGCCTGTATGGCGAGTTGAAGCTCAAACATCACGAAATATTTACCGTTCGGTGCGGTTACAGCGGACAACCACCTTTTTTAGCATAACGATTGCAGGGCTCGGACTGCGGTGCGATGGTTGATGCTGGGCTACGTCACATCGATAGGACGCAGCGGACGGGCGAGCAACCGGGCCAGACGAATGATTTCTCGTTCAGCCGTACCCTGAAGTAATAGGTTGATAGCGGCTGAACAACATTCGAAATAAAAAACGTCCAGGTCCATTCGTGAGAATGGATCGGGACGTTCTTCGTCTTAAGATCATAATATTCCGTTGTATAGGAATAGCAGGGCGCGCCTGTGCCGTTCAGCGTCAGCGCATGCGGCCTACGCGGCTTACTCCGCTTCGCCATTCCAGAGCCGGCGCATCTCATCGCTGGTGGCGAGCAGCTCCTCTAGCGAGCCCTCCGCTTCCACGCGCCCGTCCTTCAGGACGAGGATACGGTCAGCGTAAGCGAGGGCGGCCTTGCGGTGAGAGACGACGAGACACGTCGCCTCCCGCCGCTCGAAGAGCCGCTCCCACAGCTTACGCTCCGTCTCCACGTCGAGGGCGCTCGACAAGTCGTCGAAGACGAGCAGCTCCGCGCCGCGAACGAACATGCGGGCCGCCGCCGTGCGCTGCGCCTGGCCGCCCGACAGCTTCACCCCGCGCGGGCCGATGACGGTGTCGAGCCCGGCAGTGAACCCGGCGATGTCTTGCTCCATCACCGCCGAGCGAATCGCCGCGTCGAGCCGCCCCGGCTGCTCCTCGACGCCGAGCAGCACGTTGCGCTGCCAAGTGTCGCTGTACAGCCGCGGCACTTGGGGCGTGTACGCGCTGCGCGGCGGCACGAAGAAGCTGCCGGAGTCGGAGACCTCCCGGCCGTTCCACAACACCGCTCCCTGATCCTTCGGGAGCAGTCCGAGCAGCGTCCGGACGAGTGTCGTCTTGCCGGACCCGATACGCCCCGTGATCACTGTGAACGAGTGACGGGGCAGACGCAGGTCGATGCCCTCGATGCCTCGGCCGGTTTCCGGGTAGCGGTACGTCAGCCCGCTCACCTCCAGCAGATCCAGTCGGTCGCTATCGGACCGCACCGGGACTTCAAGCGGCGGCAACTCACCTCGCAGGAATAGCGGATGCGGCTCGGTCAGCTTGGAAGCCGGGGCGTTCTGCAGCAGCTCACCCATCCGCTCCTTGGACACTTCGCTCTGCTTGTAGTACGTTAGGAACTTCCCGAAGTTCTGAATGAACTGCGTCACGAACGTCAAGTAATAGACGAACAAGGCGAAGTCGCCTACTGTGAAGCTGCCATCGCGCATCGATTGGGCACCCAACAGCAGGATAAGCCCGGTGCCTATGTTAACGCTGTTCGAGAACACCGATTCCAGCACTTGATTCATCAGCTTATCCTTCAGCATCGCATTGCGGCGCTGATCGTTCAGCAGACGGAACCGGCCGATGACGCGATCCTCTGCGCCCGCGACCTGAATCGCTTGAACAGCGCCGAACATCTCGGCGATCGCGCCAGTTACTTGGCTCGTTGCCTTCCGGCTCGCGGCGCGGTACTTTTGCAGCAGTGCGGTTGACAGTTGGGCTGCTGTGACGACGAGCACGAGCGGCACGAACACGAGCAGCGTCATCTTAACGTCGATGTTCAACAAGATCAGGAAGGAGACGACGGCGAACGTCGTCATGCCGAATGCATCGACCGACCAACTGACCATCTCTTCGGATTGCTCCACATCGTCGCGGAAGTTGCTGATCGCTTCGCCTGGCGATACGGGGATAGCCTTGGCGCCAGGCTCCTTCAGAATGTGGCTGAGCATATTGCGACGCAATAGCCCACCCATGCGAGCACGGAATTGAACGTCCGTAACGAAACCCAATATAATTAACACCGACCGCACCACTGCGGCCACTAGTAAGAAGATGACAAGCGTCCAGATCCCGAAACTATAAGCCGCTTCGCCGGACAACATGTCGAAGAACCATTTGGTCACGATGCCGGGCAGCACTGGCGCTAAGTAAATGAGCGACCAGGCCGTGGCATTCGCTACATATAACCAAGGGCGGTAACGAATGAGCCGCCACAAGAATTGGAACGTCGTCATACAAGCATCTCCTCCATTCCTGCGGTTAGGATGCGGCTATACCGGGAGTCCGGATCAGCCGCCAAGCGTGCTCGGCTGCCGAATTCCGCGATACGGCCTTCCTCCAGGATGAGAATCGCGTCGGCACGCTGAATCGTGGCTAGCCGGTGTGCGATGATGATACATGTTCGATCGTGGAGCAGCTTGCCGATGGCGGCCTCCATCTTCTGCTCTGTGGCAGGGTCGAGCCGCGAGGAAGCTTCATCCAAGATGACGAGACCCGGGTCGGACAAGAAGACGCGGGCGAAGGCGAGCAACTGCGCTTCCCCAGCAGATAAGCCGCCGGCACCTGATTCCAGCTGCGTATCGAGCCCGGCAGGCATCGAATGAAGCCAGCTGTCCAGACCGAGCTCGGTCAGCACCTCAACAATGCGATGATCCGCCACAGACTCATCGAAGAAGGTCAGGTTATCGCGCACGGTGCCCTGGAAGATCTCAATGTTTTGCGTGACGAGGGTGACACGCGACCGTAAGTCCTTGAGCCGCGCGTCACGCATAGGCACATGGCCGAGTAGAATCGCGCCATCGCGGACATCGTAGAACCGTAGCAGCAAACGCGCAAGCGTTGACTTGCCGCTGCCGGTACGGCCCAATACGCCGAGCACCTTCCCTGGCTCGAGCCGGAAGTCCAGTTCATGAAGGTTCGTCACGCCATCTTCATAGCCGAACGAAACCTGGTTAAACTGCACAGATAGCGGACCTTCCGGCAACTTGGTTCCGATGCCGTCATCCGGAATTTCCGACTTCGTCTCCATCAGCTCACGTACCCGAACAATACTGGCATCGGCTTTTTGCAAGTCCTCCATCTGTGTCCTAATCTTCTCGATTGGCTTCGCCATCAGTTCGGTATAATAGAAGATCATGTACACCGTGCCGAGCGAAATGGCGCCCGACTTCCACATATAGGCGCTCACGGCGAACGCAATGGCATTCCCGATCGCGAATACGATCAGTGTCGTGATCCACATCGACGCCCAGCCGAAGAAAGCCCTTTGCCGGATTGGCAGCCACTTGCGGAGAAGGGAGTGAAAGCGGTGCATCACATAAGGTGTGGCGCCGTTGGCTCGGGTATCCTCGGTCCCTTCCAGATGTTCGCCTAGAAAACCATAAAACTCCGCGCTCATCTGCCGCATTTTGCCCCAATAGGGGACAGCGAACTTGCGAATATAGTTAATGGCATAGATCGCCAGGATGACGAATACGGACATCGCCGACCCGATAACCCAGCCTTCGCGGAACAGCAGCACAAGAATACCGGCGACCAGCAGCACATTGCTCATCAGCGTAATGACGAAGTTGGAGAAGAAGTTGGCTAACGCATTAATATCACCATCCACGCGTTCAATGATTGCACCTGCTGTATGGGATTTGTGAAAAGACAAATCCAAGCTCATGCAGTGAGATGCCACATCTCCACGTAGTCTGTTCGTCGCGATCCAGCCCACATTCTCCCCAATGTAAGCCGCAATGACTGTAACCAACTGTAGGAGAAGCGACACGCCAATGAATAGAATGGCAGCTATAATAAGTGACCGACTGCTCTGCTCGGAATGGGCGTTATCTAGGAAATAACGAATAATTTGCGGGTTGATTAATTGCATGGCGAGCGCGGCCAACAGCAGGACGGTTAGCACAAGCATGCTTTTCCATTGTGGCTTCAAGTAGCCGTACAGCAGCTTCACGTACTCGCTTAACGGAATGTTGATCGCTTTCATAGTAGGGAACTTCCTTTCCTTCCGATACACGGGAACAAACGTTTATAAGTATGTACTTTAATGGATACGGGAACGAGCGTCAATGTACAAATTAAGTGATAAGAAAGGTGTCCGGCCGCCAATCTCGGAATAGTAATCGCAAATGTCATTAGACGATTGTCGAGGAGATATAATGAAGCACGAATAAGCAGATCAATAAAGTACGGAACGGAGCTTTTTGTATGCGGTGCAGCAGCGGCTGTCTTCCGAAGTTCAGTAAGTTCTAACAGTTGTAGGTACGTTCAATTTCCGTTAAAGTATACAACAGAACTGAATTTCGGCATGTATGGCCGAGTAAAGATAGATCATGAGCTGGAGGTTGGGCAATGGATTTCACAGTAGAATACTTATCATTCTTCGTCATACAGACGGAGGGGTCAGAGAAACACTTCAAGCATTATCAGACGCTGGATCGGGAGACTTACGCGGGCAGCGAGATCAAGCATTTCCTCGATGGCGAGTTTACGCGCATCATCAAGCGCAAGGTGGAGAAGCATCCGAACTCGGAGCAAGCACCAACGAAGATTGGACGATTCATCGTGGAGCCTGGGTACGACGTGGCCAGTAATCCTAACTATAGTTTGTTCCATCGACTTCGTACGGAACCTACGAAGGACTATTACTTCGGCTGCGCGGATGAGCTTGTCCGTACATATATGGATACAAGCGCTGTCCGGGGTGGTGCGCTTATTATTGCTAGGGCTCGGGCGGAGCGGGTATCAAGTGAGCCGTTTGTCTTCGTGATGAAGTGCGACTTCGAGCCGAAGATCGCGCGAATCTCGGACGAGCATTCGTTGATCAGCCAAGTGGAGATGGCGATCAGTGCGAAGAACATGAAGTCGATTCAGTATCCGCATATGCCGGAAGAAGGCATGCTGGAGGAGTGGGAGTTGAAAGTCCACCAGGCTTCTCACGCCAGGTACTTCGAAGACTTCCTCAAGTTCGTCTCTTACGAGAAGTCGATGCCTGAACTAATCAGCCACCAAGTGCTGGATATGGTCCAGGAATATATGGAGAACAAGTGGCAGGGAGGAGGCGCCAGCTCTAACCGCAGAAACGCGGGCAGTTGGGGAGCTGGAGCGGGCCACGGAGCGGAGGGTGACGGCAGTTGGGGAACCGATGCAGGCTCTGGAGCTGGGGCTGCAGGTGGCTGGGAAGTCGGAGCGGGCCAAGGAGCGGAAGGTGACAGCGGTCGGGAAGCTGGAGCGGGTCAGGGAGCGGAAGGAGAAGGCAGTTGGGGAGCTAGTGGAGCGGATCAAGGAGCGGGCGACACGCAGGCCGACCCTTCCTCGTGGCAAGCGGTCGCAGGCGTTGCTGGCACTGAGGCTTATGACGACAGCCCGATTCGCATCCCGAGCTACTTGTCCGCAGAGCAGGCGCAAGAAGCCAAAGAGATCGAGCTATGGGCGGCGAGCGACAAGCGGAATTTGCAGGAGAAGTGGAGTCCGGCTCAAGTGATCGACGCCTCGCAGCGGCTGATTGAGGAGAAGCCTGAGCTTGAATTGAAATTCAAATTGGATGAGACACTTGTGAAGGCCAAGCTGGCCGACTATGGGGACAGTCTCCATATCGCGCATATTAACGGACGTTATGTCGTCCTGATAGAGGGAGATGCATTTCGGTTCGAGAAAGGCTTCTCACCCGTCGAGCTGCTGCAGCCCGAGGAGCTGGAGGACGTAGTCCGCAAGATAGCTGAGAAGCCTGTGCAAGAGAAGGATTTATATTAGCAGATGCCTCATCTAGTACAAGGCAGGCTGAGGGAAGTAGTTCGGCGTCAACACCTCATTGTTGTAGGGACGCTGCCAGATCGAAGTCGTCGCTGGAGACACAGGGGGGATGAGCCAGGTCCAATCGCCGGTTATACCCCGCCCTGCTTGCGATTCCATTCGTTCGAACAGCTGGAACTGCTCGGCAGCCGTATGGTGGTCGACGATGCTGACCCCGGCTTGCTTATACGAATGCAGCACGGCTACATTTAATTCTACCAGTGCTTTGTCTTTCCATAGCGATAGGTTTGTACTGGTGTCCAGCCCCATGCGGGTGGCGACTGCAGGCAGCATATTGTAGCGGCTTGTATCCGCGAGGTTGCGTGCGCCGATCTCCGTTTCCATGTACCAGCCATTGAATGGGGCGCATGTGTACGCAATTCCGCCGATCATAAGCTGCATATCGGCTATGATCGGGACTGCATACCATCGCAGGTGCAGCTCATCAAACCAGGCATACTCGGGATGGTGGATCGGAACCTCCAACACGGCTTCTGGAGGGATACGAAACCACTTGGGCGGACGATTCTCGATCTGAATAATCAACGGGAGAATGTCGAAAGCAGTTCGAAGTCCACGCCATCCGAGGCGTTCGGCCGCCTGAGTCAGCTGCACCGAAGCAGGGTCCCCGAGCACAGTGCCATCCGCATTCTCGTACCCGGCATAACGCAGCAGCTGATGGTTCCATATTCGCACTTGCGGTTGTCCGTTAATTGCGGGAGCGAATAGGCTCAACGTCGGTACGATCTTCCCTTTATTGGTCGCAGACGCAATGTGCTGGAGTAAAGCGGCGAATACGGCTTCCTCATGCTCCAATCCGCGGAAATCCATTACCTGCAGCGACTTCCAGAACAATCGGCCAATGCAGCGGTTGCTGTTGCGCCAAGCCATTCTCGCTCCATGCTCGACTTCTTCGAATGTATGATCATAATGGCCTTTGCTCGCAATCTGAGCGGCAACTTCGGCCAATCTGGACTGTATTAAATGCTCGTTCCCCATCTCACTGTAGCTATTCCGAATAAATGTTTCTGCATCCTGCAGCAGATCAGTAGTTGTCATTTCCACATGCTGTCACATCGCTTTCCACAAGCTCTCTTCTCTTACATTGTAGCGTTCCCATATAGGGGAATCTACTTATCGCTCCATTAGACTGCGCTGTAATAAGGAAGGTGTCGGAATTTTGACACAAAGGCCTATGAAGCGGCTAGACGAATCAAGAAGCGATGACCAGCCTGTAACTTAGTCCTTGACTTGCCCCTCGATCGTGCTATAATCGCAAGCATGCAAGACAGCCGGGGGGAGATACAATGGCGAAAGCCGAAACAAAAACGATGTCAACGAACAGTACCGTCTTTCCTATATTATTTGCTATCAGCATCGTGCATTTGTTGAACGATACGATGCAATCGACGGTGTCTGCTCTGTTCCCTATACTGAAAGATACGATGGAGCTTACATACGGGCAGATCGGCTTGATCGCATTCGCGATGAACATGACCGCATCGATCTTGCAGCCTGCCGTCGGACTGTCCTCGGACCTTAAGCCTCGTCCTATGATATTACCCGTCGGGGTCATATTCACATTAGTAGGCGTAATCGGATTGGCGCTGGCGCCCAACTTCGCCATGATACTACTCGCTGTCATCGCAATGGGGGTCGGTTCTGCGATCTTCCATCCAGAATCGTCGAGAGTCGCATATTTGGCGGCCGGGGGGCAACGAGGACTAGCCCAGTCGATCTTCCAAGTGGGAGGAAACATAGGCAGCTCGCTTGGTCCGATTATGACAGCTCTGATCTTCGTGCGTATCGGACAACATAGCGTAATCTGGTTTGCTCTTGCAGCAATCGCAGCGATGGTGATTCAATATTACGTAGCGGGTTGGTACGGTCGGCAACTGCTAGTGCCTCGAACGGGTGGTGCAGGCAAGGTCAATCGTGCTGTGAATCGTACCAATGAGTTGTCACAGAGCCGGATTGTGTGGGCGCTGGTCATTCTAGTATTTCTTGTGTTCTCCAAGCATGTGTACATGTCGAGTATTACGAGCTTCTACACGTTTTTCCTGATTGACGATTACGGTGTATCCGTGCAGCACTCGCAATGGTTTTTGTTCGCCTTTCTTGCTGCTTCCGCGGCAGGGACGTTCTTCGGTGGGCCACTTGCAGACCGGTATGGGCGAAGGAAAATCATCTGGCTTTCCATACTAGGCACGGCTCCTTTCTCAATTGCGCTGCCTTATGCCAATTTGTTCTGGTCGGCAGTTTTGTGCGTTTGTGCAGGGTTCGTGCTGTCTTCGGCATTTTCCATCATTGTGGTGTATGCGCAAGAATTGCTGCCTGGCAAAGTCGGTCTAGTGTCCGGTCTGTTCTTCGGGCTGGCATTCGGACTTGGAGGCTTGGGCTCGGCGGTGTTAGGTTGGATTGCCGATGCGACGAGTATCGCGTTCATGATGAAGTTGTGCGCCTATTTGCCGCTGTTAGGGGTACTGGCGATATTGCTGCCTAGAGATATAGATAGAAGATCAGAGGCCGTCTAAGCTGCAATCGAATTTATCGGAAATGAGGGAAATATGAGATGGAATATGTTCAAATCGTTAGGATCGACGATCCGAATTTTATCGCTATGCACCGATTGATGGGCGAGGTGTTCCCTGCTGAAGAAGTACTGGAAGCGAGCGCTTGGGCGGAACCGCTGCAGGACGCGAGCATCCGGGTGTTCGCCGCCGTCCATGAAGGAGAAGTAGTGGGGGCAACCGAGTACCGCTACTATCCAGATATGCAAGTAGCCATGACTGATTTTACGATCATTGGGCGGGAAGGTCTAGGGATTGGCCCCTTTCTGGCGCGCAACAGACAGCAGGACTTGTTGCGGACCGTGAAGGAGAGCGGGAGTAAGCTGATCGGGATGTTCGCAGAAATTTACAACCCGTACTTGATCGATACTCATAGCTTCGGTGGAATTAAGCCAATGAATCCGTTCGTGAGACGTGAGGTACTGTCCCATCTAGGTTACCGACGGCTGGATTTCCCATATGTTCATCCTTCCTGGCAACAGGACGGGGAGGGCGTGCATGAACTCGATCTATGTTTCCTGGCGTATGACGAGAGCTTGTCGGAGTTGCCTTCAGAGCTTGTTGTACAATTTCTGCGCACTTATTACGCGATCCTCGATCCCAAGCCTGATGCGTGGTTCGAGATGATCCGCAAGCTGGAATCGCGGTCAACTGTTGCGCTTGCCCCGATTTGATCGTATCGTAGCGGGGTTCAACCCTCGACCTGCATAAGAAACGCTTGATGGACGCATACTATCCTTTGGTGATTTGGCCAATTTGTGAATGTAAGGGAGAATGCGGAATGTCCAACAAGTACAACAATAGTACGCACGATGCTCAAGCTGAGGATCAACAAACCCCGGCTACGAATGAAATCGGCGAGCTGCGCAACGGGCGGCTGAGCCAGGTCAAGAACTCCAATCCTACGAACGAAGGCCGGGAGAACGAGTACTTGAACAATCATGACAATTCGCCAATCGAGTAAAATGAAGCCGGCTCCCATGGAACAAATGGGGGCCGGCTTTTTATTATTGAGTGAGCACAGTGTCACCTACCTGGTATCCCCCACCTGWAGGAGGCCCGGTATCATCCTGTTCCCAAAGTCTACAGCTGTGGCATAGCAACCTGCCGTCCGTAAACCTCTGTCTGCCATCCATATCTCCAGGGCTTCGAGCTGTCTTTCGATATTGTCCCGCGTTCCGAGAATCCAATCATCCACATACCCGGAAAGAACAAGACGGGGCAGCTTCTCCCATATCCGGAAGATTCGAGCCTCCTTGGCCTTTTCCTCCTCTTCCTCCATAGCCTCCTGCAAATCGCGCACCAAGTCCAGCAAGTCACATTGGATGATTCCTTGGATCGTAATATGTTCCCGATCGATACGCAGCAATTCTGAGCGCCCGGAATGCTGTTCGAGCAAAGACTTCAAATGGCTTAGGCTTACTCGCAAAACATTTTGCGCTTTGCGCAGCTCGCGGTCCGGCCATAAATCGTCATACAGCTGCTGGCGCGTGGCATTGGGAAATAGCAGCAAATAAAGCAGAAGCTGCTTGGCTCTACGTTTGTTCCAACCGGAAGTAATCTCACTGCCGTTCACGGTAACGCGGAAAGTGTGAAGGAATTGAACATGCAACTGTTGGTTGCTCAGCAGGAGCTGATCTCCTAGTTGAATGACCTTGTGCAAGGCAAGCGTGCCATCCGATATGGATTCAGATGCATCGGTCACAGGGGCGGGCATGCCTGCGGAGGTTGCATCGATGTGATCACACAGCCAATAGGCGGTCCACATAGGCTGGTCCAGGAAGACCAGGTTGGCCGAGTCGGGGATGACTTGGAAACGCCCATGTCGAATATAGCTGGACGTGATGGCCGACAGCACGGGGGGATACAGACGGTCTTTCTCGCCACATAGCAGCAGGTTAGGCGCTGTCGTACGGCTTAAATCATCAATGGTATCGTTGCTGCCGAATAACTGCAGCATCTGCAAGTAATCAGCAGACGAGACTTGCTGATAGGCCTGCGACAGGAGAGCGCGTATATCGGCGCGTTCATGCAGGACCGTAAGCGTTGGCAGGAGCTGCTCGATTAAGTTCGCACTGTCATTGCTTTGCAGGAACTTGCTCCGATTATCGATGCTTCGTTTCAAGTATTCAGCCGGCATGAATCCGGGCATGGAGATCAAGTTGAGCGATTGTACTCGCTGCGGGTCGTGCAGAGCGATCTTGATGGCGAGAAAGGCTCCAAAGCCATGGCCGACGAGATGAACGCTATCCATCTGAATCCGATCCAAGTGAGCGATGAACTTGTCGCACAGGATATCCCAGGTTAAAGGTGTCACTGGTACATGATTCATGCTAGTCCCATGACCAGGCAGGTCGAACGTGGAGACATTATACTTGTCCGATAAGTAGGGCAGCAAGGGAGCCCATAACCCGCTGTCCAAACCTAGTCCATGAATCAGGATGACATTCGGTTTCGGATCGGTAAGATGGACACTTGGGGAATAAGTAGCAAAAAAATCATCTGGTAGACTCATGGACCGACATCCTTTATATGTCATAAGTGCTAATCGTGTGTAATGCTATTGTAATGCTAAGTTTTGTAAGATGGAAGTCGAATTGGAAATATTTTTGTTAAATTATGTTTAGGAGGAATGACACAGAATGAGTAAGACGGTATCACTTCGATGGTTACAGCTCACGCTTGCGGTTATGTTGCTGTTTGGCGGCAGCCTGCCGGCGTTTGCGGAAACCCAGAATCTGAACGGCATACAAGCGGCCGTGGAGGATGAGACAGGACAGGCGCTGAACCAGGCGCAGGTAGTGCTCTATGAATATCAATATGTAAACTACACAGGACAGGAAGAGGGGCGTATAATAAGCCCATCCCAAACGTACCGTACGTCCGTGAAGAACGGCAAGTTCTTTATTCCCAATGCTTATTTGTTGAAGGGGAATAAGTATGATCTGGTCGTCAAGGGAACTTCGCCTTCCTCCAATAAGGAAATTGTGTATCATTACAGCTTTACAGGCGGAGACATTTCTGCTTTGAATTTTTCGAAGGATCAATTGAAGGCGCTGACATTTACGCACAATCAATCCGATGCTTCAGGTGATTTCGTACTCGTGGCTAAAAATGCATATGGGTATTCTACACCTTATGGGAATGATTACTATTCCAGCTATTCTTACTTCAAATCTAAATTCGACGCTGTAACCAAGTCTGTATCGGTCCTGATGGCATCGAACGTAGAATTGGAGGCCTATGCGTTTCTTAACGACATTCTAACCCATAAGACCTACACGCTGAGGAAGTCCGTCGCAACACAAGCCTTCAGTGGTCAATCTGTGCCTATGGATGACGATCTAGTGAAGGTCTCCCATCCTGGCGTTACCCCATTCGGCGGTTATGTGGCTATTGGAGTAGGGACTTTGAGTGCTATACATGCGGGTACGGAGGCGTATGTAAGCCGAGGACTTAAAGGGATTGCGTATTTTGGGGTAACTGACGCGGATTGGTCATATAGTTTCTTCCGAGACAATGTGACTTTTACCGAAGATACCTATTTGCAGTTTGAAAAACAATTTCAAGGCTCTCCCCAATTCGTGAAAGGCTACAATAGCCAAACACAAACGGAAGAAATCCAGATCAGACCCAACTTCAAAGATTCTTTAGGCAATATTTTATCTCGTGTAGACAGAGTCGCTGATCAGCAGCCCGCATTATTCGAATATGAACTTATCGATAAAAACGGCAAGAGTAATAAACTCCAGTCGACCAGTTTAATAGGTATTCCTTTTGGCAAGTTTCCGCCGGGACAGTACCGATTGAAGTTAGTAAGTACGAATATTCCCAGCACAACGGTGTCCTTGGAGCTCGATCAGTCCATTGGGGCAGAGGCGAGCGTCCAGAAAACCATCCCAATAGAAGTACCGCAAGGGTACACGCTCACTAACATCGCTAATGCTGCCATATGGGTTCAGGATCCGTCTGGCGCGCATCCCATATATACATCAGCGAATAATTCAGCATTGAATATCGACATCAAATCCATTACGCCAACCCAGCAATACGCCCTGTTTGTTGCAGCTAGCCTGATGGATTCCAATAACAGACCGGTTACATATATCGTCAATCAATCGTATACGGGCCAGCAGTTGTTGAACATGCAGCAAGTGCCTGTGGAAGAGAAACTGGTAAAAAGCGAAATCTCCACACAGGGCAGCAGGGTTCAAAAGATTCCGCAACTTGTAGGAAAAACGAGCAGTAGAACGTTGCAAGCCGATTTCACATGGTGGACGCAACTCATGAGCTCGCCTACGGGGCCTTCCAAAGCGTATTTACTAAGCGAACCCGGTAGTTATGAGCTCAGACTTGGCGGAACAGACCTTGAAGGAAATGGATATAATTACTCGAAGCAAGTCTCCATTCCGGATCAACCAGCCTTCTCAGTCCATTTTGAAGATCTGAACGATCAATTGGTTCCCGTCGAGTTGAAAAATAACGGCAATCTGGTACCGTTCAATGGCTTTTACATCCGAAGCAGCGGTATCGATCAATATGTCATTGGGGAGGGAGGATTTAATTTCAATCAATCCTTTAACCGGATCTACACGACACCAGGAACGTATAACATTCACTATATGATCGAGCAGACCAAGCCGAATGAGACGCCCTGGTATTACGAGCTGGAGAGCGGCTTCAGCAGTATTCAAGCTCCAACTGTATTCTCATATACTGGCGTAATCGGGGAACCGGTCTTAAACGAAATTCAGCAATATAAGGTTCCGAACAGCCCGATTTACACCTCTATCGCTCCTGAACCTAACGTCGGTGGCGGTGGCGGTGGAGGTGGAGGAGGACCTGTTGGAGGATTTGCGAATCAAGTAGTGTTGTTCACTTCCGCCACTGCGAAGAGCGGAGATCTGAGGTTTCTCCGCGCTTATGTTGCCAGAGACAACGGATTCAACCTCAGCTCGCGGGCGCAGGAAGTGATCCAGCCGTATGAGGGCGTATTTAATCAATTTGTTTATTTACAGGGTACGGCTACATTAACCCGAGAAGACGGTACGATGGCTGCAACACGCAGTATACAGGAGTTGGGCAATATCTCTGTCAACTTTGGTGACCAGGCCGGCAACTACCTGCTCAACCTCAATTACCCGATCGGGCCTAAGGAAGCGCTCACGATCTCCAAGCCTGTTACGATTGGAGACCCTAACTCGCCTCCAGGCAAACCGGCACCAGTAGCCGCTTTTGCAGGCCTTGGGCTCAAGCTGACCTGGTCGGCTATATCCGGCGCATCCTATTATGATGTGTATGCGGCGGAGCAGGGCCAGGCGTTGGTGAAAATTAAAGGCAATGTAACGGGAACCTCCTACACATATGCGGAAGCCAAGGCAGGCAAGACCTATGATCTCAAGGTCGTAGCGGTCAATAGTAAAGGGAGCACGGAATCCGAAACGATTCATTTTACCGTACCTGAATTTGCGGTATCGCAGCTGACAGTGGCAACATCGGCCATCGAAAGCTCCGCGGGACTACTGAAAATTGGCGGCAATCTGCCTATTGAGCTCGCTGCTTCTACTGGAGCTGGTATTAGCGCCAAGGCGGTAGTGTCCTATAAGAAGCTGAATAGCGAGGAGTTAAAGACCGAGGAGGTTGCCCTCCAGCTCGATCAAGGCAAATATACCGGGACATTCCAGGTCAAAGAGGGTATGACAAAGATCGCAGCTGTCCGAGCCTACCTCGTGAAAGAGGGGACCGACATCAAATCGGAGGAGAAGCAGGTCGATTTGAATAAAAATGTTGGTGCAACCTTGACTGGTACAATCAAGCAGCGCAACGAAGCGGTCACAGGCAATCCGGTAGTGGAAATGATCATCGACGGTCGTTACATGCGAGTCGTAGCCGATCCAAGCGGTAGCTTCACCGCAGCGGGATTGCCTAAAGGCACGGCCATCATTCATGTAATCGGCTCGGATCGTTATACCAATGTAATATCGGGAATTACAACAGAGTTCGGGAGTACGCAGGCCGGTATTGTGATTAACTTGCTGACGCTGCAAAATGTGAAGCTCCGGCTGCTGGAGCAAGGGACGGATCTGGCGGTAGCCCAATCGCTGCGCGTCTCGATCTCAGGCCCGGCAAGCAAAGAAGGCTATGTTGGGCAGGACGGTTACTTTGTGACTTATTCCGGAGTCTCGGAGCTCAAGCGATTAAACCCGGGTACCTATACCATCTCGGTTAGGGGTGAGGGTCTGTATGATTCTTTGACCAGCACATTCACTGTCAACGAGACTACCGATTACTTGGGGAATCCGATAGTTGTTCATGTGAATAAGAAAACCAAGGAAATCGCCAATGTCACGTTAAAAGTGTTCATGCCCGAAGGCACCCAAACGAACCAGCTTGAATCCTATTACTTGCATAGCTCGTCTGCGTCTAATGCATTCGGCTGGGAGGCAGGCAACCTGTCCGGTTACAATCAACATCTGACGGTATCGGAACGGGTGTATGCGCCGTATCCGCATCCTGGACAGGGAGCAGTTTCGGTTACCCAGCATGTATATGGCTATTACGGCACGCTGACGCTGCCGAGTATTGCCGCTGCGCCTGATTATACGGTCAACGTATCCGTACCTGGCTTCCAACGCGTGTACCTGTCGCAAGTATCCATTGTCACGGGTACTCCAACGCTGGAGGTGGCTTTACAGCCTGCGGTCTTCTATACAGGACGGATCGTGGATACGACTGGCAAGCCGATTGCCGGCGCAGAAGTGTCGGCAAGTGCGGGAGGCACATATGCCTATGCGCGTACCGATGCGGACGGCAACTATAAGCTGGATCGCCTGGCCGAATCGAATTTATTGCAAGTCCATGTACAAGCAATCGGATTCACGGGGTATAACGGAACGCAACCAGTCACAGATCATCAGGTCCCAGTGATTGCCCTGGAGAATGATCATTTTATTCATGGTATCGTTGTTGATAAAGAGAGCAAACCGCTCAAACATGTGTCTGTGTACGCGAGCGGCAGTCATACCGGCGGATGGGCAAGAACCGATGCCGATGGATATTTCAAAATCCGGGGATTGGTTGCGGGCACGTATACGTTTACAGCGAATCTCTATGGGTATCCGTCCGTCACGAAGAATCTCGCGACAAGTGCAGAACAACAGTCGATCGTGCTTCAATCGCAGGGCGGATCATTCTCGGGTGCTGGTAACAGCTTTACTCCGTCTGTAACGACGGTCGTCTATGGAAAAGATGTCACCTATCGTTTGAATTATAAGAACAACGGGACATCTCCAGCTGGCAACACCGTATGGAATTTCGAACTGCCTTCCAGTGTGAAGTTGGTGGATGGGTCTGTAGAATGGGGTGGCAAGACGGTGAATGTGGCCGTAGCCGGATCGCTGCTTCAAGTATCGACCGGTGATGTGGCTGCAGGGGATAGCGGCTCGATCAGTTTCAAGGTGAGCGTTGAGCGTGCAGACGACGCCACGATCCGAACGATCGCTTACCCGGTCATTAATGGGCATCAAGAAGAACCTACACAGATCGCAACGACTAGTGTATTGTACGTCACTTTGAACGCTCCGGCGGTTACCGGGGACAAGAAGATCAAAGTGTACGGTACGACCAAGCCGGGCTCCATCGTGGAAATTTTTTCTGGAGCTATCAGCCTGGGGCGTGTGACTGCGGAAGGCCGTTGGTGGTATGCAGATGTTGTGCTGCCAGCAGCTGCGGATGCAGCGGAGGCCGAGTTCCGTCTCACTGCACAAGTTATAGAGAATAATCATAGCCAATCTTCGGAAGCGGCAACCGTGAAGTATAAGGCCGGCGTGGCGGGAATCGATGAAGTCACGATTACAGCAGGCTGGAACGTAGATGTGAAGCTGAATCCAAAAGTTTCGGTAGCTACGTTCGCGATTACGGAGAAAACGCCGATTGAAACGAAAGTCATGTTCAAAGAAGCCATGGACGAAGCTTCTATCGCCTTCCTCGGCAGTAAGATCACTCTTACCAAGTCGGCAGACGGCAAAACCTTCACAGGTAGAGTGCCGTATGGCTGGAGCTCGTACGGGGAGCAGATGCTGACGCTCACATACGTGAAGAATGGCGTGGCCGTCACGGTACCGCTGATGGAAGTCATTGTACTGATCGACCCTTCGGGATATGTATTCGAAG
This sequence comes from Paenibacillus sp. P4_E11, assembly GCF_056401635.1. Lineage (NCBI taxonomy): Bacteria > Bacillati > Bacillota > Bacilli > Caryophanales > Paenibacillaceae > Paenibacillus > Paenibacillus sp. P4_E11. Next base: position 43,415 of record NZ_JBFUIX010000018.1, read on the forward strand.
GAAGCCTGGATAACCGCTTGCCGGGCGTCACAGCAGTCGTGCAGCGATATCAAGGGAATACGAGTCAATGGTCTACCTGGGATGCTGACAATTATGGTCAAATCAACCCGCAAACCACCGATGTCGAAGGCCGATACGGCTGGGATGTCCTGCAAGGCAATTGGCGCGTATTGTTTAATAAAGAGGGCTATGTAGACTACACGTCCCGTACGGTGGTCGTACCTCCTGCAGAAACACAGCTGAACGTGCCGCTAGTACGTACGACGGCACCGAAGATCGATTCTATTACACCGGCAGACCGGTCGCAGGATGTGGGTGTCAGCTCGTCTATCGACATTGTCTTCGATCGTCCAATGGCAGAGACCGGCATGAACGGCGATGTGATAAGGCTTGTGAAGGTGCAGGGAGGCGTGGAGACGGCAGTCGACGTGACGTTCGTGTACCAGCATATGAAAGGCTACAAGGAAGACGTCTCTCTGAGGAATGCTCAACTGCTGGACAGCAACAACCAAAGCGGTTGGTTCATCGAAGATGATTCCATACAATTAACCAAGAAGCTGACGTTGAAACCGACAACAGCACTCGCCAAGGGCACGACATACAAAGTAATCGTCAAAGGCAATTTGTTCGATTACAGCGGCAGTAACGTGCTGAATGCTGACTCGAGTTATACGTTTACTACTGCTGCAACTACAATTACTCCAACGTCTCCTCCAGCAGGTGGTGGTGGTGGTGGCGGCGGATCTTCCGTCTTAGCGAATGAAGCGGAGCTGGATTTCGTCGTCCTGTCCAATTCGGCAGTGAACAATGAAGTCAGTGTGACGCTTACAACTAAGCAGGATACACTAGTCGTGAAGGGCAACGTATGGAAGGCGATTCAATCCAAAGGCTATACCGTGAAGCTGCAGCATAAGGACGCAGTCGTAACGATTCCGTCTCAAGCCTTTACATTAAAAGAAGATGAGACACTGGTGCTGAGTTTGTTGCCGACAACTGTGTCCTATCCATCCGGTTATACGGCTTCCAGCCAAGTGCTCCAAGTAGGGATAGCCAAGCAAAAGAATGGGCAAAAAGTGGAGCTTACGGCTACCCAGCCGCTTGAACTGAGGCTGGCAGCAACTCCTTCGAACGAACCTGAGTTGATCGGAGCGTATGCGATCGTGGACGGGAAGCCGCAATACCTAGGCAGAGCCATTGATATCGCGATCACTGCATCAGGAACTTTCGGCTTGGCGCAATTCGAGCGTCCATTCACAGATGTGGGTCAACACTGGGCAAAGCAAGACATTCGCTACCTGGTGTCGCACCATATCGTGGACGGAGTGACGGATACGGCGTTTGAACCATCGGGTACTACGACTCGCGGACAAATTGCCAAACTATTCGCTGAAATGCTTCAATTGAAAAAAACGGACGCAAAGACCTCCTTCATGGACGTGCCAGCGGACGCTTGGTATGCGGATGCTGTAGGCGCTGTCGAGAAGGCAGGGATTTTCCAGGGTGCAGACGGACTATTCCGTCCGGACGCGGCAATCAGTCGCCAAGAGCTCGCACTCGTGATTTCGCGTCTGGTGAAAACGGATGCTAAGGCGAGTAACGAAAAAGGATTCGCAGATCAAGAACAAATCGCTGATTGGGCGCAGGCTGGTGTCCGTACAGCCGTGAAGCTGGGCATCATCCAAGGGGACGATGCAGGGAACTTCCTGCCGGCAGCTAACGCGACCCGTGCGGAAGCGGCGGCCATGATTCACCGTTTGATTAAGGCGTTGGATAAACAATAATATAAGGGCTGATCTGCCGGCGGTGAAGAACCCGCTAGCCGATCAGCTCTTTTTTCTACACAGATAAGAAAGTTTAAGTTCATTCCTTCCTTTTGATATCTTTATCGACGCCTTTGGGACCTAATAAGTTTCGAATAGTACACACGATGCTATGCTGGAAACTGAAAAAGCCCGGCAGCATGAGATGCTTCCGGGATCATTACTGCTTACTCTTGCTCACGATGGCGCGTACTCTTGCACGATCACTCTTATTTGTCGCCCCGGTCCACATGCTTTCTTGGTGAATCTTGCTTGCTATGTTCGGGTACGAGTCGGTTCATATGGGGGTGCTCGGTCTCACTTGTCGTGAGATCCACTTCATAGCGGACCAACTCCCACGCTGTAGTGCCAAGAGTAGGGTCGGCGTCGAACACGTCACCTCGTCGGAAATACTGTTCCCGGCCCCATTCATTCGAATAGACGCCGTCAACTTCAACCGGTTCCCCGGTGATAGGATTCATGGATGGCTCTGTCATCGTTGCTGCTCCTCCTTCGCGGTAAATTCTTTATTAATATTCCCCATTTTTTTTATTCCAAAGGAGGAAATTTATCCCGGGTTTCGAATACATATTAGTTGAAATAGGACCCAAAGTCCTAGTTATCATAGAGGAGGAAAGCGGTTCATGAAATTTTTAGTTCTTATCCACGTGTTATCTGCTATCATCGGCGTCGGTCCGACCTTTTTCTCGCATGTCTTGTACCGAAAGAGCCAGACAGTCAACGAATTACGCCAATCGGTGAAGCTGGCAGGTTGGTTGGAATTTTTCCCGAAAATTGGTGGGACGATTGCGGTATTGTCCGGGTTGTTGCTCATCTGGATCGGGGAGTACGGTAAAATCACCCAACTGTGGCTGCTTGGATCGATTGTGCTGTATGTGTTGATTCAAATTGTAGTTATTGCTTTTGCGACACCGCCAGCGAAACAGTTAAACAAGTGGCTTCAGGACCCAGCGAATCGTTCGATCCAAGAAACACTGCCGGAAGAGCCGAAGAAGCTGCTAAGTAAAGTGAATGGCTTGTTCTATGTGGCGTCTGGTATGGGCACGTTGTTGTTCATCTTTATGATAGTGCAGTCTTAATACATATAACTTACATGCGTCAGACAGCCGTTAGGCAGTCTGGCGTTTTTGATGTTGGGGCGGTACGCGCCCACTACGAGCAGACAGGAAAAGGATCATCCCGTGTCGAATAAGTGGATCAGGACTCGACGAAGACAACAATGCGGCTAACTCGAACAATGTGGCCGATGGGGAGGTTTAGGAGATGAAAGTTCAATGGATGATGGCCCGAACAGGGATGCTCCTCGGATTGCTTCTGCTCGGTAGCACGAATATAGGAATTGAGGCGGGGGCGGCTTCTGTACCGCAGCAAGCGATGTCTATAGCAGCAGCCGTGCCAACAGCCGGAGTGACTAAGGCAGCAGGCTTCACGGATATGACCAATCATTGGGCGCAGGAAGCGGTAGCTTGGGGCGTCTCACAAAGTATCGTGAATGGCTACGACGATGGAGGGTTCCACCCGGACCAGAAGGTGACGGAAGCTGAGTTTCTGGCGATGCTGCTGCGTGCGTTCCCGGTAACGAATACGGGCTACGCAGAATCGCTTACCCCTTGGTATGGCGCCTACTTCACATATGCTGCGGGGCAGAACTGGCCTGTCGAACCAGCATTGGCCAACGAGCCTTACTTGCGCGGCGAAGCGGCAAGGCTGATAGCCGCCACACAAGGCCAACAGTTGGAGATGGACAAGTCGATTGAGTACTTGCTGCGGCATGAGCTGGCACAAGGCAAGACGGCCTCGACCGTGGACGGATTCGGGAAGAATGACACCTTGACACGAGCGGAATCGTTACAATTCATACGCAACCTGGTAAGCAAGCAATTGACGTTGTCGATGGCACCAGCCATCAGTCACAAGATAGCCCCCTTCAGCTTACGCGGCGTCGTCATCGGAGATTTCGAGAGTGCGGTTATTTCCAAGCTTGGCCAGCCCCAACGAAAGGATGCTAGTGAATACGCCTTCCAATGGTATGTCTACAATACGGACTATAGCAATTATGTCCAGGTCGGGATCAAGGACGGCCAGGTGGTGGCCTTGTTCTCCAACGCGGCTAATTGGAACACCGATAAAGGAATTCAGTCTGGCAGTACGCATGCAGCGTTGGTTGCCGCTTATGGGGAGCCCATGACCTACATGCTGAAGGGCAACACACGATTATCGCTGTCCAACATCGAGCAAGTGCCGACTTACGAGTGGGATGGCAATTATGTTACTTTCTTCAACGATCTTCATGAAGACAGCAGGGTGACTGCGATGCAGGTGATCCGCAAGGATGTGGAGAACACGAAACCGGGCTTCTATGGGGCGCCTAGTGAAGAGCTTCGAATGGCGTACGAGAAAGAGCTGCTAGATCTGGCGAATGTAGTTCGTGTTCGAAGCGGCAAACGGGCCTTCACTTGGGATGAGAAGATCGCCGGAACGGCACGCAAACACAGTAAGGATATGGCCGATAACGATTATTTCGATCACACGAATCCAGCCGGGAAAGACCCGTTTGCACGCATGAGAGACGATCAGATCCCTTATGGCCGTGCTGCTGAGAATATCGCTGCAGGCCAGACGAGCGCTATATTCGCCCATAGTGGCTGGATGAATTCCTTCGATGGTCATCGGGAAGCGATTCTCGGTGATACGTTACGTCTTGGAGTTGGCGTGTACTTCGGCGGCAGTATGAAAATCTACTATACGCAAAATTTCTACACACCCCGGTGAACAACCCGCTTGGAATAATGCAGTAAACTTCAGCGGTGGTGAATTTGGCGCTAATGAGATAAACTACAAAGTATTGAATAGTGGATGAGGTGATCGTATGACAGAAGAAATAAAAAACGGCGCAAGTAACGTCGAGGGTGAGACAATAGAGCCCAAGAAAATCTCGCTCGCAGACGCTATGAAGAAGAAGCTAGCGGAGAAGAAGCTGGCCCAGAGCAATCAGAATCAGAAGCAGAAACATGAGTTAAGCGGCAATCAGTCGATGAAGAGCCAGCTGACGAAGAAGCCGAACAATCAGAAAAAACGAACTGGCGTCTAGCGGTTGCGGCACCTGCGATCACGAGCAGACCATTAGCCCATGCTTCACTATCTCACTCAGCGAACCTGACCGGTATTTTCATTTTCCGGTCGGTTTTTTTCTGTTCATGAACTGGACTTTCGTGTGTTGTATTGTTCAGATAGGCGGATTGCGATCTCCTACCGTTCCAGCAGGTGGATAATATAGCGGAATACGGGAACCCTTTTAGAATGAAAAAATGAACGGGCTCAAGATCTGGATGGAGGGTTGACGCAGCGCAATGAACTTGTATTCAGGACAATCACTCTGGAAATCAACATGGCCGCACGTGCGGCAGTACCCAACTCTAGAGGAGGATATCCAATGCGATGTGCTAGTCATAGGGGCAGGGGACTCTGGAGCGCTGATCTCATATAAGCTTACGGAACAAGGGATTCGTACGGTATTAGTAGACAAACGTGCGATTGGACATGGAAGCTCCTTGGCCAGTACCGGGCTCTTGCAGTTCACCAGTGACAAATCACTTACTTCTTGCATCCACACGTTCGGCGTAGAACGAGGAGTGCGCTTTTACCGGCTAGGTCAGGAAGCGGTTGAGGCGATCTGCAACATAAGCACGCAGCTTGTGTACAGCCCGGATTGTATCCGTCGGGACTGCTTGTATTATGCGAGCAGCCCGGAAGACGTCCCGGGGTTGCAGGAGGAATACGAGACGCTGAAGCGCCACGGCTTCCCGGTTCAATATTGGGATGGAGGTACGCTGGCTAAGCATTTCTCCTTCACCAAATCCGGCGCCATCTACATGCAGGGAGATGCGGAGATCAATCCGTACAAGTTCGTCAATGCGCTGGTCCAGAACTCACATGAGCGGGGTTTGCGTGTATATGCCCATACCGAAATTCATGGTCACAGGCAGGAGCAAGGAGGTCTGGTCTTCTTCGCGGGCAAGCACCGTATTCGAGCTAGGCACGCCATCTATGCAACTGGCTACGAGACGCAGGAAATCAAGCGTAACTCGAATGTGAAGATGAGCAGCGCTTTCGTAATGGTGACGCCCCCGATTCCGGACTTCAGCGGTTGGCATAATCGTTGTCTAATCTGGGAGACGGCTAGGCCGTATCTGTATATGCGCACAACAGCCGATAATCGGATCATCGTGGGTGGATTGGACGAGAACACGACACGGGTCGAGGAGCGGGAGCGGATGCTGTCACGCAAGAAGGAACGGCTGCTCGAAGAGGTGAGCAAGCTGTTCCCTGATCTACCCAGCCTGAGTGTGGAATACGCCTGGACGGCGGCGTTCGGCAGCACCCATGACGGCTTGCCGATGATCGGTACGCAGGAGTCATACCCGAACTGCTTCTTCATACTCGGCTATGGCGGCAATGGGACCGTGTACAGCATGGTAGCTGCACAGATTATCTCGGATTGGATCGTGAAGGGGAGCAGTCCGGATGCGGAGTTGTTCCGCATCGACCGGCCTACCCGTTCCTTCACAGTTCACTAAATCTAAGCGGCTAGTACATAGACAATCACATTCTTCTTCACACCGAATTCCCGGGCTTGTCTGAGATCGTTCATGAAGACGTCGATTCTGGCGCCGCGGATGGCCGACCCGGTATCTTCGGCTGTGCGTACGCCAATCCCGTCGATGAACACAGTTGCGCCGATCGGAATTACGCCTGGATCGACCGCGATCGTGCGGCCTTCCGTGGCGCTGCTGCCGCTATAAGTCGTGCCGTAGCCGGGATCGGACGGACGTTTGCCAGTTGATTCCACACCGGCGGTATAGGCAGTAAGGGTGGACATGATGACCCGGCTAACGACGGGGGAGCTGCCGGTCGGCAGATTCACGTCAATCAACTTCCCGGGAATGTGCAGCTCTTGACCGATCTTAAGCGAGCGAGGATCGTGGATGGCGTTGACCGCAACGAGATCATTCACCGTGACTTCGAACGTTCTAGCAATGTTGTATAACGTGTCGCCTGCATTCACTTGATAGAGTAGAGGCTGAGGCACGGATTCGGGTGCAGGCTCAGGTACTGATACTGCATCTTCCTGGACGGGACAATATATATACATCTCAGCAGGATACAAGGGATCGCATGTGTAATAACCGTTCATCCCAGAGTTGAACGTGGCTTCATAGGCAGTAGCGCGATTAACAGAAGTGTATCCAAGTGTAACCGTAACGAGACTCAACACAACGAGTAACTTTCCAACTATTCCATTCAGACGGTACATAATTATGGGGCCTCCTATCGATTGTTGCTAGATTGTGAGCACGATTGCTAGTACTAGAATGACCACTTGTTCGCTTTTCTAAACCTATTGGATGGAAATAGTGCTAATATCAAATAACCCCCACCTTGTGAAGGGTGGGGGTTCCGTTTTGCGTTTTGAGGGCAAAGGCTCCGCGATTATTAAAGTACACCATAAATCACAATCATCTGGACACATCAATACGGGAATCGTTTCTACTTGTTTTGATGATGTATATCGGCTTAATAAAAATGACCTCTCTCTTGGTTCATCCACCCGCTCTAAAATAGTAGTGAACGGACACCAGAGACCTTATTTGCTATTTATGCCTTAGTTGCACGATCCTTACGGACCCAGCAGCCCTTATTTCATACAATTTCATACGATAAGGCTCCATTACAGGCAAATAAGGGATCCTGTGTCCGATAGGAAGCGATTCGACTCTAAAATCAACAAATAAGAGCTTCTGTGTCCGTTAGGGCTAAGCCTAAACACGTCAACCATTTGGTACATCATTTTTAATGGTGATGGGTCCACGGTGTACTGTCTACTGCTGCCTAGTTATCTTCGCGTGCGAGCCATATACATCATGGCAAATGACAAGACGACCACCGTAGCCGTCCACCACCAGGCGAGCGACATGTTGCCAGATTCAACCGCTATATAGATGGCCGTGGGGATCGTCTGCGTTTTCCCCGGAATGTTCCCGGCAATCATAAGCGTCGCGCCGAACTCTCCTAAGCCTCTGGCGAGCCCCAGGATATAGGCGGTTAGCAAGGACCTGGCGGCGAGGGGAAGTGTAATCCAGCGCAACACTTGCCATTCGTTCGCGCCACTAGATCTTGCTGCATTGGCATAATCCGGATTAATGGAGGCGAATCCCGTCTTCATCGTCTGGTACACAAGCGGAAATGAAACGACGACCGCCGCAATGATGCCCGCCCACCAAGAGAAGATGATCGGTCTGTCCAACCACCACTCCGCGAAACGCCCGATCCAGCTGCGCCGGCCCAACAGCACAAGAAGAAGGAAGCCGACAACCGTTGGCGGAAGGACGAGCGGCAGCATGAACAACGTCTCCAGAAAGGTCATCCCAATGAACTGCCTCCGCGACATCCACCAGGCTATCCCCGTTCCCAGTAACAGCACCAGTACGCTGGCCAACACACTTATTCGAACCGAGAGCAAGATGGGGGCCATAAACGATGACATTCAGAGCCTTCCTTTTCAGCAAAAGATAGTATGACACCATTATACATGATTAGACCTATTCCGCGTTAGCCAATGTGACAAGACATCTGGAGATGGATCTGGTTCCGATGGAGTAGCCGCTGCCTACCTTGAAGGGACACACAAACGCGGGTGATTTCATTCTGTAGGAGGATGGTCGTTTTATTCGCCATTTTCTTACAATATTCGATCATATTCTACATAATTTGCAAAATGATTACGGGATAAGATCGTTTTCTTAGACCATGAGAAGTTAGGGAATCGTCCTCATGCCGGAATAATCTTCCAACTAGTATGCTCATCATAGAAGCAATCACTTGGATAGGAGCGTTACGATGACGATGGACGAGCAGCAATTCACTGAGACGAGCCCCGAAGGACATGTACGAATCCAAGAGTTGGTGTTCGTTTTGACTCGGCAATGCAACGCTTTGTGCGACATATGCTGCAATGACGACGGACCCACCAAGCAAGGTGTAATCGATCAGGCGTTCGTTGGTGAGTGGATTGAAGATTTCGCGGAATATGTGCCTTACTGCCGGACGGCAGGTTTCACAGGCGGCGAGGTATTTCTCCGTTATCCAGAGATGCTGAACATCCATGGACACTTGAACGAGTTCGGCTTCAAGACGTCGATCACAACAAACGGTTTCTGGGGGAAGGAGCCTGACGTTGCAAGAATACAGCTGAAGGAATTGATAGAGCTGGGGTTGGTTGGAATCACCGTCTCCATGGACGAAAGTCATGCGGTCTGGGTCAATCCCGAGCATGCGGCCATGGCGGCCAAACTGGCTCTGGAAGCTGGTCTTGCGGTAACCGTGTCGAGCAATTACATGAGTTCTGGCAAGAGCGCCAAGCAATATTTCGAACAGGAATGGCATCCGTTCATTACTTGGGACGAGAACTACTATGTGCTGCCTGTCGGACGGGCCAAATCGCTTCCGCGGTTGGTGAACACCCGCATACCAGCAGACAACGAGCTATACTGCCCGCGTGTACAGATGGTCATTCAACCGAATGGCGATGTCGACCCTTGCTGCTCGGTGTGTCTGGATGACGGCGTGTTCGTGGTCGGTAATTTGTACCAACAGACGATGCCGGAAGTGCTGGTTAACATGCTGAGCGATGTCTATTTGAAGGTCATCATGCATCAAGGCTTGCTGGAGTTGGAAGAAATCGTGCAGCAATTCCACCCGGAGTGGAGGTTGCCTCCCCGTGATCACTCGGTCTGTCATATGTGCAACTCGCTGCGGTCCAGTACAGACTTCTGGATGGTCGAGGACGCGATGCGGCAGTACGGGATGACCCTGCTGCTCGATAACATGTTGGTTTCCTAGAAGTGCTCAGCTCGAATACCCCCTGAAGGCCTGGATGATGAGGTAATCGGGGGGTATTCGTCATAGCCTAGCCTATAAGGCAGGGAGCCAAAGCTTCAGTTCGGCGTAGTCATGCACAGTAGGTGGTTCCGGAAATGGCTTCCATGACAAATATTTGTCAGCATGGGATGTATGGAACAAGACGACTGATTCCTTGGAGCCAATCCAGCCTTTCCTGCGTAAATGGATGACTCCCGCCAGTGTTGCAGCTCCTTCCGGAGAGGAGGAGATGCCTTCCAAGCCGAATCTTCGAACAGCTTCGGCGATTTCCAGGGCGGATACGGCAATGGCGGTACCGTGGGTCTGCCTGAGTATCGTTGTGATCAGATCGCCATCGGGAGGGTTCGGTACGCGTAAACCTGTCGGACTGGAACTGATCGGCTCCGGCGTGGGACGGACAACTTCTCCGCTGCGGAAGGCGTCGACGATCGGCGTACAGCCTTGTTCCTGCACGCTAACAAGTCGCGGCATCTCGTCTTTGACCCAGCCGAGTGCACGCAGCTCCTGGAACGCTTTCCATAAGGCGATGATGCCCGATCCGCCACCGGTAGGGTACACGATGACATCCGGCAGCCTCCAATCCAGCTGTTCGGCCAGTTCGAGTCCCATCGTTTTTTTGCCTTCTATGCGACCCGGTTCCCGCAAAGTCCCCGCATTGAACCACCCCTGCTCCGTTTTGCCAGCTTCAATAATAGCCCCGGCGTCATGAATCAGTCCTTCTACTTGGAACGTGAATGCTCCGTATCTCAGGCATTCTTCTATTATGATGCCGGGACAGTCCCGGGGGACGATAACGACAGCTTGCATGCCTGCTCGGGCCGCATAAGCAGCCATGGCTGAGGCTGCGTTGCCATTGGATGGAACTGCTACACGGCTGATCCCATGCTCGTGCAGCAGGGATATGGTCGAAGAGAACCCTCTCGCCTTGAAGCTTCCAGTCGGATTCTGCTCTTCCCGCTTCACATATAACTGTCTAATCTCGAGCTCACTCTCCAGCCGGGGAAATCGAATGAGCGGCGTCCAGCCTTCGCCAAGCGATACGATCGATTGTTCATCCTTCAAGGGTAGTAGCTCCAAGTATCGCCACATGGATGCTGCCCGTTCCTTCAGTGTCTGTGGAGAGAGCGTGTGTGTCACCCGTTCCAGATCATATTCCACAAGCAGAGTGCCACCGCATTGGCAGCGTCCCTTCAACTCAAACTCCATCGTCTTCTGACAGCGCGAACATCGCAACTGGAATCTGTCCATCGTCAACCTCCGTGTCGTCTATAGGTCGGTTTCTTGCCGATAGGTTGTTATTCGTAATAACATACACAAATAGTACCGTGCGGGAACGGCCTCAGCCTAGATTCGGCAGACAGTCGGGCGTATGCCCAGAAACAATAGGCGATGCTTTCATAGAATGGGATAGTAGCTGGAAATGCGGATAGGAGGCTAGAACATTGCAGAGATGGATGTGCAAAGGTAAGATACACCGGGCGACCGTAACAGAAGCCAGATTGGATTATGTGGGCAGCATCACCATCGATTCGCTTCTGATGCGTCATGCGAACATTCAAGCATACGAGATGGTGCAGATCACCAGCCTGCGCAATGCTACTCGCTGGAAGACGTATGCCATCCCGGCGCCTGCTGGCTCGGGCCAGATCTGCTTGAACGGGCCACCGGCTCACTTGTTTGCTCCGGGGGATATTGTTATCATTCTGAGCATGGGTATGTTTCAAGAGGAGGAGCTTGCAGCCTTGAAGCCGAGTGTCGTCTTCGTTGACGAGTTGAACCAGGTGACGAGCGTGGAGGTTCACGATCTTGTAATCGAGCGGCAGGACGCGGCGTTGGAGTCGGGCGAGGGGTAGGTTGTGGAAACGCCGCGTTAGTCGCGCTTGAGAGCAGCGGCGATGCGACAGTAGCGCGGAAATTAAGGCTGTCGATTAACTGTTGATAGAGGCTAGGACGGCCGTTCCAAGTGAAAAAGGACCCTTAAGCTTTACCCCACAAAGTGAAGATAAGCTTCGGAGCATATTCCGAGTACTTTGYGGGGACCCCGGGTGCTCAGACATCTTGTTTGAACCTCATTGATTATATAAGGGATCCAGTGGTAGGAGGTTCAAGCCAAAACTCGCCAGGGTCCTCTTTTTCACTCTCCACTCCTCTTGTTCACAGTCAATCGACAGCCTTTTTTTCGCGCGCCAACTACACCACACCTACCCCATATTCCCGCACCGTCTTGTCCAACGTAATCTTGGCGGCATCATCCCATACAGCGCTATGCTCGAATGTACCCGGCTGGAAGAACAAAGGAAACCTCAGCTTGAACCAGTCCTGCATCGGCAGATCAAGTGCCTTGTCCCTCTCCACCCACAGCAGTTCCCCTTCAGGCGGATTTTCTAGTAGCTCTCCCGTAAATGTTGTCGCAAGATAATTGAACACCATGTATCGCAACCCTTGCTTCGGATCACAAAATTCACTAAGGCCTTTATATATAATGTCTTTGACCAGAAGCCCGGTTTCTTCCTGAACTTCGCGGATGGCGCCATTCACGATGCTCTCGGGGAAATCTACTTTTCCACCTGGAGCTATGTAACCTGGAAACCCTTTCTGATCCGGTCTATTCACGAGCAGCACGCGGCTGCCGTCTTGTACCATGCACATTGTTAACAGCTTGTAAGTAATCGTTCCCGACAACACACTCACTCCAATCCAGTAGTCCGTTTCCATACAGCAAGCTTGCCCACCGATCTGGAACACGTTCATTGTACATGATAACGAGGCATATTGTCAGGACAGCAGGAGCTATTCTTTTGCCGAGATTGCGGGAATTTAGAGGAATTTTGTGGAAAAAGTCGAATTTACATGAGGATCGGTCGAATGAACCGGGGAGAAGGGGAAGTGGGAACTATGCTGGCTTCTTTGCGTATATTAGACCAGGGCATGTTATGTCGACTGGATCTAATCAGCGTATACTTAGGCATCGCTTACTCCATCGTGAACAAAATCATCCTGCATCAGACATCCACCACGAGTACTCTGTTCATGGTGGCCATTGGCTTGCTCACCTATTTGGCGAAGCGTCGGGAAAAAGTCGTCTACGCGGCAGCAGCGTACGCTCTATTGTCCATTGTTGTTGCCTCCTGGCTGCATCATCGGCTAGACTTCGTCTATCATAGCTACTATGTGTTGATCCCGATTGCGATGTTCGTGGTAGTGATGCTGATGGAATGGCAAACCTCCTGGATCACCGGCATGTTGCTGGGACTTTGGGGCTTGCTAGCGGTACTGAGCTACGGGGAACGCGGGCTGTACGGCATCGAACAATTCGATACGATTCGGAGTCAGATGCCGCTCTTGCTGCTGGGGGGCTTGCTCGTATACCTGATTTCCCGGAGTACGATCTATGCATACAGCGGTGAACGAGTGGACAAGCTGGATTTCATCTTGATCTTACTTGCTATCGGGTACGGCTGGTCCGTATGGACACAACCCGGTGAACCGGTCTTGCTCGCTGTGCTGTATACAGCATTTGCTGTGTTCACGGCATACGCTAAGGCAGGCAGCAGCAGGTGGACGGCTCCGACTGCTTATGCCCTGTTCGCTCTAATCGTCTGTCTGAAGCTTAAGCAAGCGTTTGCGATGGACAGCCTGTATCTGATCATTCTGATGCCTATGGCCATGTTCGGTTTATCGCTTGTATTCTCGTTCCGCACGTATTTGATAACAGGGGTAGCGCTCGGGTATTGGCTGGCTGTTCTGTTCCTGAACATTCGTGCTGATGCCACCGGTATCCCTGAACAGATACGTCATTTGTTCAGCTACGACACGTCGATGGAGGCGCTCAGCGGGGTATGGTGGATGGTCGTACTGGCCATACTGATCGTCCATCCTAGCTGGTTCAAGTTCATTCGTCGAGCCGTACGCAGTGTATCCCGATAAATGATTATACTTAATTTGACTCTTGTCTGGTGCGTTCCGATCCTGTAAAGTAAGGAGTCTCAGTTTGAGTATAGTAAGGAGGAATTATAGTGTCATCCCAAGCTTCATCGCCCTCCATGGGGCAGTTTTTCAGAAATCGCTTTATTCAGTCGATCCTTTTGTCAGGGCTATTCCTGCAGATTGGTATTTGGGTACGCAACTACTCCATTCTTCTGTTCGTGATGKAGCAGACGAATGAAGATCCGTTCGCGGTTTCGATGATCTCGGTGGCGGAATTCGCGCCGATCTTCATCTTCTCCTTCATCGGAGGCACATTCGCCGACAGGTGGCGTCCGAAGCGTACGATGGTGTGGTGTGACATCCTGAGTGCTGTATCAATCTTCGCCGTCATGCTGGCGTTGTTCCTCGGTACTTGGAAAGTCGTGTTCTTTGCCACATTAATCTCGGCGATCCTATCCCAATTCTCGCAACCATCAGGTATGAAATTGTTCAAGATCCACGTCCCTGCCGAGCAAGTGCAGATGGGGATGTCGATTTACCAAACGATGTTCGCCTTGTTCATGATTCTCGGACCCATTCTGGGTACGTTCGTGTACCAGTCATTCGGCATCGAAGTGGCGATTGGTATTATGGGAGTCGCCTTTCTGCTCTCGGCTGCCGTCCTGTCATTTCTTCCTGCAGATCCAAAGCAAGAAACGACCCAATCGTCTACGACTGTCAGACAAGAGATGGTAGCGGGCTTCCGGTATGTTCTCTCCAGTAAAATCTTGTCCAACCTGGGGGGCTGCTTCGCCGCCGCGGGATTAGCTCTTGGGCTGGTTCAACCGCTTACCGTATTTCTAGTGACCGAGCGACTCGGGCTGGCCAAAGAAAACTTGCAGTGGCTTATGATGGCTAACGGAGTTGCTATGATTATAGGTGGTGCGTTGACGATGGGACTCGCCAGGAAGGCCAGTCCGCAGAAGCTGCTCATTCTTGGCATGACCGTCAGCGCCGTCGGACTCTTGATATGCGGCCTGTCTACGAACTTGTATCTTACACTTGGTGCCGAGTTCTTGAGCGGACTTGTTATGCCGTGCATTCAGATCGGAATCAATACGATGATTTTGCAAAATACCGAGGAGTCTTTCGTGGGACGAGTGAACGGGATATTGAACCCGCTGTTCATGGGAGCGATGGTTGTAACGATGACCTTATCCGGTCTGCTGAAGCAAGCATTCTCGATTGTGATCATGTACGAAGCAGCCACCGTGTTATTCCTGCTCGGGGTAATCTTCATCGTACCCTTGCTGCGGCTACCAGCCAGCTCAATCCAGACGTCAGCACCTTCAATTTCAGGAGTGGAAAGCGAAGGACAATGACCTATTCCAAGTCGGAATTGGTGGCAGTCGATATGTCCACGTGTCAATGATAAGTATTCATACAAACGGCGAACGATCCATATGTCATGGACAGTTCGCCGTTTGTGTTCTATTGGGCCGTGTTGATCCCATCTTTAGCCGATTGCTGCTTGGCCATCTCGGACTCGAAATATAGCTGCAGCTCCAGCACTTTTCGCGGATCGTCAAGCGCGACCTTGTCTTTGAAATAATGCTCCATGATCAGCTCCCATTGCGGGACTACCTTCTGTGCGGTCATCGCCTTGATCGCCGTCTTGACCATTCTACGTTCCTTAGCATTGGAGTACATGTCCTTGTATTGTTGGGTATACTCGAAGTCCAGCTCATGGAATATAGCCCGGAATACTTGCGCTGTCATCCGCGCGTCATCCAATGCCCGGTGAGCGGTTCCCTCCGCTTCCAGCTGAAGATCGAGCAGAGCGGAGTCGACACTGACATCGTTCGTTACTTTCTTGTACCGCAGGAACCCTTTCAACAAATCGAAATAATCCGCAGCCATCCAGTAGGCGTCGTCCAACTTATGCATCCGCGTATCCAGCACGATGCGCTTCAGATCCTCGCCGCCCCAAGTGACCAATACGTTCTGTTCACTGCGATCCAGCCATTGGATGAACTCCTTGATCACCTTAACGAATCCTTCGGCTTGATCGATTGATTCTTGAGGGATTCCGGTTTTTTTCTTGATAAAGCTATTCAGTTTGGAGAAATAAACGGGTTTGATAAATGCCTCGAATTCATCGATCTGCCGCAGCTCAGCGTCCAACCGGACGGCTCCGATCTCAATCACTTCCATCGGTTTATCACTAGCGAACTTGCGGCCGTTAAATTCGATATCCAATATTATATAATTCATGTTAGCCCCCTGATCTGATAAATCACGCTTTCCATTGTACCATAGTTGGGGTTCCAAAATGAGAATGGCAATAGTTGGGGAAAGAGTCATAAATGTAAGTTTTCTATATATGGCATGTCAACGTCCAATGATATAATAGAATCAATACATACACAGGCAAGATTGAATGGAGCAACTACCATGGACAATCAAACGACGATATTAGGGGTGCCTTTCTCCAAACGCACATTACAGGAGACCACCCTTCACCTTACCGAACATATAGAGAGCGATCGACACAAGTTGTTTCACCTGATTACGGCTAATCCGGAGATCGTGATTGTCAGTCAATCCGATGAGCAACTCAGAGCCATTATTCAGGAAGCGGACATGATTACGCCGGACGGAATAGGTGTGGTGATCGCTTCGCGTTGGAGAGGGGATCGTATCCCGGAGCGGGTTACCGGGTATGACCTGGTGCTTCAGTTGCTGGAGCGTGGGAATAGGAGTGCGTGGCGATTTTACTTGCTGGGAACGGATGAAGAGACGAACCGTCGAACGGCAGAGATCATTGCGACTCGTTATCCGAATGTGCAGATCGTGGGTAGGCATCACGGTTTCTACACCGAGCTGGAGGAGAAGTCGATCTTGGCTGAGCTGGAGCAGGCGAAGCCGGATGTGCTGTTCGTCGCGATGGGAGCCCCATACTCGGACAAATGGATTCATAAGCACAAGACGGCACTGGCTTCGGTTAAAGTCGCGTTTGGTGTCGGAGGCAGTCTGGACGTCATCGCAGGCAAGGTGAAGCGAGCGCCGCTGATCTGGCAAAAGCTGAACTTGGAATGGTTGTACCGATTATTCACCGTTCCGGTAGCCAAAGGTCAGAAATCACGCTGGAGGAGACAGTCGGCCCTGCCGAAGTTTATTTATCGAGCCATGATAAGGAGATGAGGTCCAATGAACGAGAGACGCCTGACACGGAGGAT
This sequence comes from Paenibacillus sp. P4_E11, assembly GCF_056401635.1. NCBI lineage: Bacteria > Bacillati > Bacillota > Bacilli > Caryophanales > Paenibacillaceae > Paenibacillus > Paenibacillus sp. P4_E11. Next base: position 60,318 of record NZ_JBFUIX010000018.1, read on the forward strand.
GTTCCTGAAATCCAGTCTGCTCGTAACCGCAACGGCGTTATTGGCAGCGTGCAACATCAGTGTTCTCGGTCAAAAGAAAGACAGTACCCCGACCACGACGCCTGAACCAACTGGACCTTTACCGACTAAGACGGCGACGTTGGCGCCAACTCCCACATGCGGACCCGACCACGAGCCTTCACCTGCGCTGACGGAAGGACCGTATTTCACGCCGAATTCCCCGGAACGTAGTTCTTTGATGGAGAAAGGAATGAAGGGTGTGAAGCTTGTCCTAACCGGAGCGGTGCTTACTACGGACTGCAAGCCGATCAAGCATGCATTGCTGGATTTCTGGCAGGCGAATCACGATGGGGAGTATGACAATAAGGGATATGTGCTTCGAGGGCATCAGTATACGGATGAACAGGGTAATTATGCGCTGGAGACCATCGTACCAGGCTTATATCCCGGCCGTACGCGCCATCTGCATGTGAAGGTTCAGGCTCCCGATCAGAAGATCTTGACTACCCAGTTGTTCTTTCCCAATGAGCCAGGTAACGCCAAGGACAGGATATTCGATAAGGCTCTTGTCATGAATGTGAAGGACCAGACTGATAGCAGTAAGGCCGCAACCTTTCAATTTGTTGTAAAATAAAGGGTAATGATTGGCTATTGAACCTGACCGAGGACCGGTCAGGTTCTTTCAGTTGAACAATTAACCTCTGCAAAAAAACCGTTATAAGCACAAATTATTCACGCTATACACTTGTTCGGATCATCGCGTACACTTCGAGTGTCAGGCCAAGACGGCAATCGCCTACAGGCCGACTATCACACGTGGGAACGGAGTTGCGCATCGATGGACTCATATCGTTTATTGGATGAAGCGATCCCCTGGCTTGCCAGGAATGTGGAGGCGGAGCTGCATAAGTTTGATCCTTCCACCGGCAGGTTTATGGAGGGACAAGGCTGGGGCCTCAATTGCCAGCATATTATGCTTCCGATGGCTGTGCTGCTGCTGAAGGACCATCCCGGCAATCGCTTTTATCGGGACGAAGCTTGTTACGAAATGGCATGCCGAGCATGCGACGCCTTGCGTGATTTCCAGTATCCGGACGGAAAATGGGAATTTGTCAAAGTGGATGGATCGCGTTGGGGACCCTACTATTTGCCTTGGGGGTTTTATTACTGGCTGGAAACGTACCGTAACCTGCGACCTATGCTGGACGATAAACGCAGAACGTATTGGGAAGACGGCTTGCAGCTCGCTTTCAGCGGCATTCGCGAAGAGCTCGAACAAGTGAAAGAGGTGCACAACATTCCGGCCTGGCAGGCGATCGGTCTGCACCGCGCGTCGCAGCTGTTCGGACGGCCCGAATGGAAGCAAAGCGCGGACCGCATCATTCGGATGACTGTCGATGGGCAGGAGCCGGAGGGGTACTGGCTGGAGCATTTCGGCCCAACGCCGTTCTACAACCTGATTTATACGAATGCGCTTGGGTTGTATTACTACCACGGCGGCTCGGTAGACGTGCTGCCGGTTCTGGAGCGCGCGGCTGCCTTCCACAATTTGTTCACATATCCGGATGGCACTGCAGTGGAGACGATTGATGGTCGGTTCAAATATGTGCGCCATCCAAATCCGGAAGGCCTGTTGCCCTTCTTGCCGATTCCGGGAGGCAGACGTTATGTGAACTATGTCGTGAAACAAGCGATCGCGCAAAACGCCGGTTGGATCAATGCCTGCTTCGCCGAAACCCTGTACTATTGGGACGCCGATGTCGCCAGACCCGATGCCCCTGCATTGATCGAGTGCGAGCGGATAGAGGCGAGATCGGCCGGCGCGCTAGTCGTCAAGGAAGGCGGCTGGTACGTCTGCCTGAGCGGGTTCACCAGCCCGAACGTTGAGTCGCGATGGGGGCTTGACCGCAACAGCTTCATCGGAGTCTGGAACGAGCGGACGCGGCTTCTGATCGGAGGCGGTAATTCCAAGGGACAGAAGGAATGGAGCACGTTCGAGCTGCGAACGGCGGACGGGCGTTCCATCTGCACGCCGAACGCCGGTTCGGTCTGTGCAGAGCGGCGCACCGTTGTGCTCGGCTACGAATCGCGGACGCTGGAAATCGCGCTGAACGCTATCGAACCGGGTGAGCTGCGGTTGCAAGCGTCGGCCGGGCTGCAGGATGGCGACGCCGGCATTTGGCGTCTGCCCATCCGGCTGCAGTTGAACGGCGGCACACTTGAATCAAGCGTAGCTCCGGCGTTACAGGTAACGGAGACGGATATCCGTCTAGATGCAGAGAGCGGCGAGCACTGGCTGCGCCAAGGCAACTGGGAGCTGCGCTTCTCCGGACCGTTCCGGTTCGAATGGCCGTCCTACCCGTTCAATCCTTACGCCGCCGATGGCGCCGCCGACATCTCCTACGCCATCGCAGTCTTGTCGCTGCCATTCGCTGCCAACATCGCCGACCCAATGAACGCAAACCGCGATGTGCTCATCTTGATTATGCAGGAAGCGGCGATTGTACCCTAGGGTGGAGAACAACGCCTTACTCGGTATCGAGCTTCCTCAGTTGCATCGGTGTCATCCCGTACTTTTCTTTGAAGATGGAGCTGAAGTAAGGCAGATTGTAATAGCCGAGCTGGTTGGCCACTTGGGTAACCTTCACTTTTTTATCGGCTATCAGCAACTGCCTTGCTTTCATCAGCTTCTGGTTGGTGACGTAGGTGGAGAAGTTCACCCCGGCAATATCCTTGAACACCCTACTCAAGTATGTAGGGCTGAGATGGAAATGATCGGCCACCACGTTCAGTGAAATGTCCTTGTCAATATGACTTAAGATAAAGGCGGTTACTTTGGTGCCGAGTTGGTCGTCGGAAGAGTGAATGCGAGCGTCCAGCAGCTCTCCGAACAGGTCGACGCAGCTTACCAGCCATAGCCGACATTCCTCCAAGGCTGACATCTCGTGCAGCTTGGCGAACATATAGGGCTTATCAAGTTCGGTGCTGCACAGCTGAAGCTCCTTGGCCATCCGGTCGATCAACGTAATGATGTCCATCAAGTAGTTGTACACGTACGAATAGCTGAGCTTCTCATAGGCCAGCGCGCGAAAGATCGTCTCCAGCTGCTGCCGAACCTGAGCGATTTTGCCCGCCACCAGCAGCGGTGTCAGTTCCTCAAGCCATTTGGCGTTCAGCTTCGCCGTGCTGCCGTTCAGCCGGTCCATCGATTCATGGCCGAACAGCTGACCATAGCCATAGATGAAGCGGTACGCCAAATAGCCCTCGGCCTGATCGTAAAGTCGACCGAGCTGCGTCCAGTCGTCTGCGCATTCGCTTAAGGCGACGTTGGCGGTAATGTCGAACGGTTCCCCGCAACTGCCCGCCCAGCCGTTCAACACCGTGTATACGTCCTCATACGCTGCTGCGTTGACGATAGTCACGATTCGGTTGCGGCTGAGCGAGATGCTATGGAACCGCATCGCCGTCGACTGCAGCGTATCGATCGTTTCCATCATTTTGAAGGTTGCATATTCCCGTTGTTCGGGTGACAGTAGGGCAACGTCCTGCTTTCTCAGCTCCGTAATGAATACCGCAAAGCTCTCATACGTGAATGTGACGCCAATCATCTCCAGCTGATTGGCGATTTCGCGTCCGTAATCGGATGAATTGCCGCGGACGAGATCATCCAATATTTTATGGCGTACGAGCGGATAGTTGATCTGCAGCACCGTCTCCATCTCTTCCACCCGCATGGACAGACTAGAGATCATCTGTTTAACTGGCCGATTGACGCGGTTGGAAATCACTTTTAATCCGATCATCGAGATCAGGATGAACAATCCGAGCAGCACAAGTGCAAGCTGCAGTGCAATCGTGCGTTGTTTGTTAAGCGCATCAAACGGCGCATAAGATACATATTTCCACCCGTTCAAGGAAGACTTCACCCAGGATACGCCCAATGCTGAGTCCCCGACTGTCGTTTTGGCGAAGCCTTCCTCCCGGTTAGCAACGGCGGAAATAATCGGATCGCCGCCCCCCTGCGGGATGACGCCGTTCTTGTCGAGATGCACCATTACGTTATTGTCAGGGCCTAACATGTACACGCCGTAATCGATACGATCGTCGTTGTTGATCGCCTGCACGAACTTCCGTTCGTCGATATTGATGACGATGATCCCGTCTTTACGATCAGCGGATGCGAACAGAGGGACTGTGTACACAAGCGAGAGCATCGATTTGTCATCGAACGTTGAGCGGTTGCGCGCCGGACTGATCCAAGAGACGGCTTCGGTCGTTTGCAACGCCTCGCGAATCGTGTCGATCCGAAAATAGTTGCGGTTGTAGTTATTTGGGTTCATGGCGGAGAATATAACGCCTTCCCGCGAGGAAATGAGCGTATCGTCGGCTAGCCTATACATAAAAGCGGAATCGACAAAATCGCCGTAGGACGTCAAGGAGAGGCTTGTAAAGGCTTTCAAAATTTGATAGGCATCGTTCGGATCGTTCCCCGCGAGGAACATCGCTGCTCCGTTGTTTTTGTACGTATTTACGAAATTTTCCAGAACAAAGCTTTGTAGCGAAGCGAGCTTGGCATCGGTGGAGATGCGGATTTGCGTCAGCAGCCGTTTGTTGGATACGGCTATCTCGTCGGACAACGATTTATCGAAAAAATAGGCAGCTAGTACGGAGGACACGACGATGACGAGCAGCGTGTAGATGTAGTAGAACGACAGTCTGCTCCGATATGGGACAGCTTGCGGTTGTCGCGAGGACAAGCGCCTGATCTGAGATTGAAACATAGACACCCCCGGAAGCACATATCGACTCTGTTCGGCTTCATTGTACCACTTGATCGGACAAACGCTCAATATAGGGAAAAGGCCCCGAGCACAAGTGGAAGGCGAAACCGCAAGAAATTCGATAGGAAGGAAAAAAGTTAGCTACCGCTGCAGCCGCCCGCGCCTCTCCCCTACAATTGCTCCCCGGAACAAACAACGGGCGAGCTTGGGCTACAAAGACAAATTATCAGTCTTCACCGCAAATTATTCCTACTATACACCAGCATGGCCCATGCCTTAAGCTCGGGGAGCAGAACATTCCAGACCCGAATATCGGGGGAGAGGAGCGACGAATGACGCTGATGTTCAGGGACCTTTATCGAAGCCGTTATTTGGTGCTGATGCTGGTGCCGGCGATGGTCTACTATGCGATTTTCAAATACGGGCCGATGTACGGCATCGTCATCGCATTCAAAGATTACAATATGATCCGGGGATTTGCAGAGAGCCCGTGGGTGGGATGGCGAAACTTCCGCGTCCTGTTCGACATGCCGCAGTTTTGGCAAGTGTTTCGCAACACGCTGCTGATCAGTTTATACAAGCTCGTGTTCACCTTTCCGGCGCCGATCGTACTTGCCCTGCTGCTCAATGAAGTACGGATCAAGCTGTTCAAAGGGACCGTGCAGACGATCATGTATTTGCCGCATTTTCTCTCATGGGTCGTGCTTGGCGGTATTCTGATGAACTTCCTCTCGCCTTCGACCGGTTGGGTGAACGCGATGCTTGGCTCTTTCGGAATCGATCCGATCTTTTTCGTAGCCGATGCCCAGTGGTTTCGCACCGTGCTCGTCGTTTCGGCGATCTGGAAGGAAATCGGCTGGGGCACGATTATTTTCCTCGCCGCTCTGGCGAGCGTCGATCCCCAGCAATACGAGGCCGCTGTACTGGACGGCGCGAACCGCTTCAAGCAAACGATCCACGTCACGTTACCCGCAATTACGCCGGTCATCGTCATCATGTTTATTTTTGCGGTGGGTGCAGTCGTGAACGATGATTTCGATCAAATTTTCAATTTGTACAATCCTGGCGTTTATCGCGTTTCCGACGTCATTTCAACATTCGTCTACCGCATGGGGCTGGAAAATATGATGTACAGTCTGTCGACCGCGATCAATTTGTTCAAGAATGCGATCGCTTTCACGCTGGTGCTAGGCACGAATTACATCGTCCGCCGGTACAGTGATTACGGTTTATGGTAGGAGGTCATACCGATGCGGCTGAGCGCCGGGGAAAAATGGTTTCAAGCCTGCAATTATTTGTTTCTGCTATCGCTGTCGCTGCTCACCCTGCTGCCGCTGTGGGAAGTCGTACGCATCTCGATCAGTGAGCCGGCAGAAGCAAGCCGCATGACGTTGTCGTTCTGGCCTTCCGCGCCATCGTTCGACGCCTACAAGCATGTGCTGCACAATCCGATCATCTGGACCGGCTACGGCAACACGATCTTGCGTATGACGCTTGGCGTGGTGATCCAACTGTTGCTTACGGTGCTCGCCGCTTATGCGCTGTCCAAACGAAAGCTGCCGCTGCGCAGCACATTTACGCTGATTATCGTGTTCACGATGTTTTTCTCTGGGGGGCTTATCCCGGAATACTTGCTGATTCAGGAGGTGCTGCATATCGGCAATAGCACGTGGGCGCTCGTGCTGCCGCCGGCGATCAACACGTTCTCGATGCTGATCGTCCGCAACTATTTCATGTCGCTGCCCGCTGATATGGAAGAATCGGCCACCATCGACGGTGCCGGCGATATGCGCGTCCTGTTCGCCATCTTCATCCCGCTGTCGCTGCCGATCATCGTCACCGTCATCCTGTGGGGGCTTGTCTGGCATTGGAACGCCTGGTTCGACGCGCTCGTGTACATTCGCGACACGTCGTACTATCCATTGCAGCTCGTGCTGCGCAAAATTGTCATTGAGTCGTCGCCAGCGTTTGACAACATCACTAGCTCCAGCCTGACTGTCGCTGTCAACGCTGAAACGATTAAAGCCGCTTCCATCATCGCAGGCACCGCGCCGATCATCGTCGTGTATCCGTTCTTACAGAAGTATTTCGTACAAGGCGTCATGGTTGGCTCGTTGAAGGGCTAGGAGTCTAACTGACGGACGGTTCTATAATATGGATTAACGGGAGGTCACACTATGAAACCAAAACAAATCGCGGGCAGTCTGGCTGCAGCGGCGCTTCTAGTCGGTATCGTCGCGGGATGCAGTGGCGGCGGTGCAGGTACAATGGCACAAAGCTCGCCCGGAGCACCGTCCACGAGCGGTAAACCGGCGGATGACAAGCCGATCACCATTTCCATCAAGAATAATAACACGACGCCGCAGGACCCCAATTCACCACTAACCAAAGAGCTGGAGAAGCTGTGGAATATCAAGCTAAACTACGTATACATCGAGCCGGCCAAAGAAACGGAGCTGCTTAACCTACGCATCTCGTCGGGGGACATTCCAGACGTCATGAAGCTGTTCTCCAATCTATATAGCTCGTTCGCGAATCAAGGCGTGTTGGCGGAAATTCCACTCGATATGGTGCAGAAATATGCGCCGACCTACTACAAGCTCGTCAGGCAAAACGGCGGAGATAACATCTTCGACTTCTACAAGGTGAACGGCAAAAACTATGCGCTCCCCGATTTGGCTGCCACACCTTACAACTTCATTCCGATCTGGCGTGACGATTGGCTGAAGGCGGTCGGCATCGACAAAACGCCGGAGACACTGCAAGAGGCGGAAGCGGCGTTCTATAAATTCGTCAATAACGATCCGGACGGCAACGGCAAGAAGGATACATACGCCCTTTCCGACAAAGGCATGATCGCCGTCTTCGGGGCCTTCGGCTCGCCGGGCATCGACAATTTCTACTGGAGTGAGAATAACGGGCAGATTGTGGCCAGCGGCGTATTGCCGGGGATGAAGGACGCGCTCAAGCTGCTACGCAAATGGTACAAGGACGGCCTGATCGATCCGGAATTCATCACCGGCGAGAACAAGGGGCAATACTTCGCCAACTCCATCCCGTTCTGGAACGGCAAAATTGGCTTCACTGTACCGGGCGTATACTACCACGTCGTGCCGAAAATGTATGCGGACGACCCGAATGACGTCGGCTCGGCGTTCTACCAGAACTTCAAGAAAGTGCTTGGTGACAAAGCAACTTATGCCGCCGGCATGCCGTGGAAAGGACCGACAGGCGAACCGAGCATTCTCAAATGGGGCACAACGAACGGTAACTCGGTTACATTCGGTAAGCAGGTCGCAAACGATCCGAAGAAAATGCAGAAGGTATTGGAAATGATCGAAAAGTTCCATGCCGACTTCGATTATTACAAGCTGGCCCGTTATGGCATCAAAGGCCAAATGTACGATCTGAATCCGGTCACAGGACTGCCTTACGGCATCAACGAGTATAAGGATACAGCCAAATGGAACGCATCAGGCATAGCCGCCAACGGGGTGGGCATGCCAGAAGTCAATCACGAATTTTTCCGCAATACGCAAATTTCGCCCAAGGTCATGGAATTCGCCAAGAAATATTCGATGGTGACGACCAAGTACAACAAGGACATCGTGTTTGCCGGCTTGCCCTCTGACGGCAAGTACAAAAAAACGCTGGAGACGAAGATCAAGGAATGGTATGTGTTGTTCATCACTGGCCAGAAGGAAGTGGACAAAGACTGGGACAGCTTCCTGGAAGAGCTGAACAAGAACGGCTTGGCCGACCTGACCAAAGAAGCGAACGACTGGTACAAGCAATATTTTTCTAAATAATAGGAAAACACCGAGTGGTGTACCTGACCTAAGAACCTTGAGGTCAGGTTTTTTATTTTGGTGAGAAAATTTACGAAAACCCGTATACAAATGAAGCCATCGCGAGTATTATTAAATCAATAAGTTTCCCTGAGGAAACAATTTGTCCTATGGCGAATAATATTTCGTTAGGAGAATAATATTTCACTAGTGAAAGTTTTATGTGAATGAAGGAGGTACGCCAGGCATGTCCATGAATGGAGAGAAGAAAGTATCACGAAGGAATGTATTGAAGCTGGGAGCCGCCGGAGCTGTTGCCTTTCTCGGAAGCACTGTTCTGAATCCCGGTTCCTGGTTCCAGCGACCGGTTCAGGCTATGACCAAGCACGACGTGCATAAGGCACTGGGGGACCAGCTTCATTCCGGAATGATGCACGGGTACGATCCGGGAACCGAAGTGACAGAAGGACTCAAGAAAGCACGGGAAGCCTTGACCAGCTTCGATTATGGTAAGGTTAGCCGCACGCCAGACGGGAAGACCGTCCGTGAATATGACATGACTGCTTTCGAGACCAATGTAGAAATTGCTAAGGGGATTACGTTTCCAGGCTGGACGTTTAACGGAACGATCCCCGGGCCGACGCTTCGTTGCACGGAAGGAGATATTGTCCGAGTTCGCTTCAAGAACGCTTCGAGACATCCCCACTCGATCCATTTTCACGGGATACACCCGACGAATATGGACGGATTGGAAGCCATTATGCCTGGGGACTCATTCATCTATGAATTCGAAGCCAAGCCAGCAGGGATGCAAGTCTACCATTGCCACATTGCACCGCTGGCGCGACATATTCACAAAGGTCTGTACGGGAATTTCATCATTGATCCGAAGAAGCCTAGAGCAGCTGCCAAGGAATTCAATATGGTGATGAACGGATATGACCTGGATCTGGATGGGGAGAACGAAGTCTACACCGTGAATGGCTATGCGTTTGCCTACCAGCAAGAACCGATTAAAGTCAAGGCGGGGGAACTGGTCCGAATATACTTGAGTAATCTGACCGAATTCGACCTGATCAATTCCTTTCACTTGCACTCCAATTACTTCAACTACTATTCGACTGGAGCTGATCCGGAAGCGCGTCCGAACTTCACCGATACGATCATGCAGTGTCAAGGGGAGAGAGGCATTCTCGAGATCGTGTTCCCGGCTCCAGGCCGTTATATGTTTCATGCGCATCAAAGCGAATTTGCTGAGTTAGGCTGGATGGGCTTCTTCCAGGCCGAGTAGAAGGGAGGTTCGAATCAAATATGAGCGACTTGCAGACGAATGTTACGAAGTCCGGAATGCCCGGAGTCAGAGGGAAAAGAATCATGTGGGCAGTACTGCCAGCCTTATTGCTCATTGCCTTGATTACGGCGATTGCAACATTGGGGACAGGTGTGAAGAATGAACCCGCCGCACCGATTGAAGTATTGAACATCGAGAAAATCAAGCTGACGGATAACGGATTCGAGGTTAAGGTGTTGAACACCGGTCCCGAGGAGGTCACTATTGCGCAGGTGGTCGTTGACGATTCATTCTGGAACGCTTCGTTTCATCCAAGTGACACGTTGAAGCGATTTGGTTCCGCTACCATCTCGATCCCCTACCCATGGGTGGAGGGAGATCCTCACGCGATCAAATTCATTACAAGCAATGGACTTATCTTCACTGGTGAGGTGGCGGCTGCGACCAAAACCCCTGAAGCAGAAGTAAGCCGATTCGTACAATACGCCGTGATCGGCTTCTATGTAGGAGTCATTCCTGTCGGACTCGGCTTATTGTGGTATCCGTTTATGAGGCGATTTTCGGCTAGAGGGATGCATGCCATCCTGGCATTTACGGTTGGATTGTTGTTCTTCCTGTTCGTGGATACGATAGAAGAAGGCTTAGAAATGGCAGGCGATGCACCCGGTGTATTCCAGGGGACGGGGCTAGTCTGGTTCGGAGTACTGCTCAGCTTCCTGTTCTTAATCGCGGTCGACCAGATGAATGAACGCAAGATGCGGAATGCAGCGGAAGGACGGCAAGTCTCTTATAAGCTTGCAACCGGGATCGGCTTGCATAACTTCGGGGAAGGGCTGGCGATTGGGGCCGCATTCGCATTAGGAGAAGGTGCGCTAGGAACGTTCCTGGTCATTGGGTTCACGCTTCATAACATCACAGAAGGGGTAGGGATTGCTGCTCCGCTGCTCAAGGATCGGCCGACCTGGAAAACATTCGTTTTACTAGCGGCAATCGCTGGTGGGCCAGCCATTCTGGGTACGTGGACGGGTGGCTTCCTGTTCAACCCTACCTTCGCCGCGTTATTCTTCGGAATCGGGGCAGGGGCGATCTTGCAAGTTATCGTCGTCATCACCAGAATGATTATGAAAGAGTCCTCTGACAAAGGTTATGCTGCAGTGTCGTGGTTGAATTTCGGTGGATTAACATTGGGGATTTTACTCATGTATGCCACTGCGATGTTGGTGAAGTTCTAGAATTTGTTCACATTAGTGACATCCTCTCAATAGCAGTTGTTGAGAGGATGTCTTTTGTTGAGGTAACAGCCAGAAATAAGTAAGTTTTGGGTGGGCTGGAGGCTCCGCTTTTTATCGATCAGCATTTTGTCGTTGCCCTTCTCGTTTTATTCGTGCTGGATCGGATAACGAGAAAATGGGCTAGGGTGGGGATCGTGGCTGCTGCGCTCATCTTTTTAGAGGCGGTACCGTTCGACTATGGCAGTTACGCGCTACTGCTGATCCTGTTTTTTTAATATCTGACAAAAGAGTGGACTGTGATCGCTCACTTAGCACTGAACATGGGGTTCCTGTACTGGAAAGGCTGGACGCTACAGCTATATAGCATCCCGGCGACTGTGTTTCTGCGTAAATGGTACGCAGGATGTGCGAAATCAAGGATTGTACCTACACTCTGACGGGTCCTTGGTCTGCCCGAGGCATACGCGACGAGAGGATCGGCGACCTCGCTCGGATGAATAGTCAAATTAGATCAGCATTATTTGAGCAACAGGTAGCCCACTTACGTGCAGCTGTTATATAATTTGACCATCGTCGGACCGAGAACATCTGTATCTAGGTCGAATGTAAGCGTTTCCCATGCTTATCTCATGCGAAATTTATAAAAAAGGAGCCAGAAATAGATGAACGCAAATTACCAATTTGAAGAGGTTGCTAGACTTCCCTTACCGGGGGATAATTGCGCCGTTGCAACTCGCCAGCTGGACGCCGGCACCGTCATTCAGTATGAAGGTCATAGCTTGACTTTGGATTATACGGTGATGGAAGGCCATCGGTTTGCGGTGAAGACGATTGCTCCCGGTGAAGAGCTGTTTTCTTGGGAATTGCCTTTCGGGGTGGCTCTGCAAGTGATTCAGCCCGGACAATATGTGATCAACGAGGCGGTATTGGAGGCACTTAAGGTACGTCAACTGAAATTTGCTCTGCCGGCGGAGACGAATTTTACGGATCAAATTCAGCCGTATGTGCTGGACGAGGAAAACTTTCAGCCCGCTCCACCGCCACCCGCTTACTCAGAAATGCGTACTTTCATGGGGTATCGGCGAAGTGAAGCCCGTGGCGTGGGTACCCGTAACCACGTGGTTCTGCTCGGTACCACCTCGCGTACAGGGAGCTATGTGAAGCAGCTGGCCAAACGTCTCCAGGGTGAATTGAAGAACTGCTCCGATATCGATGGGATTGTCCCCGTAGCGCATACGGAGGGAGGGGCTGAAAAGCCCAACAACCTGGATTTACTGCTGCGTACGCTCGCCGGGTTTATCGTGAACCCCAACGTCGGTGCCGTCTTGGTTGTGGATTATGGCATTGAACCGGTCACCAACCAGATGGTGCAAGCGTATTTACGCGAACACAACTACCCGATCGATGAAGTGATCCACCGGTTTATTTCACTCCAAGGCGGCTTTGAAGAGAATTTGGCCGAAGGCGAAGCTATAGTACGCGAGTGGCTTCCTCAGGTCAATGCGATGCAACGGACGCCTGAATCCATTAGCCACCTGAAGATCGGATTACAGTGCGGCGGTTCGGATGCGTTCTCCGGTATTTCGGCGAACCCGCTGTTAGGCTGGATTTCCGAAGAATTGGTTCGCTACGGCGGTGCGGCCAGCCTAGCTGAAACCGATGAATTAATTGGCGCGGAGCCCTATGTTCTGTCGAAGGTACGCAACGTGAAAACCGCTCGCAAATTTTTAGAGCTTGTACAGCGGTTCAAGGAGCGTACATCTTGGCATGGCGCCAGCGCGGAAGGAAATCCATCCGGCGGTAACAAATACCGCGGCCTGTATAACATTTATCTCAAATCGATTGGTGCTGCTCTTAAGAAAGGTCCGACTACTCGTCTTGATTTTGCTACAGAGTATGGGGAGATCATGAAGGATGGCGGATTTTATTTCATGGATAGTCCCGGCAATGACCTCGAGAGTATCGCGGGACAGGTCGCAGCAGGCTGCAATATGATTTTCTTTACGACGGGTAACGGCTCGATCACCAATTTCCCTTATGTGCCGACGGTCAAGGTGGTCACGACGACGCGCCGCTTCCAATTGCTGTCCAATGATATGGATGTCAATGCAGGTCAGTATCTGGAAGGTACGTCTATGAATGAGCTGGGCCAAGAGGTCTTCGAGCTGACTCTACAAATTGCCTCCGGTCAGCGCAGTGTTGGGGAGAAGGCAGGCCATGCCCAGGTGCAGATCTGGCGCAATTGGCGACAAAATGATGCGAGCCAACTGGAGGCCTTGCTCCAAGCCCCAATTCCGACGGGGGAGCCGATTGAAATCCAAGAGGATACAGATGTCGTGGCTGCCCCAATCAAGTTCAGCTTCACACGACATCCAGACCGCCAGGCTAGCGACAACATCGGCTTGATCCTGCCGACCAGTCTCTGCGCCGGACAGGTAGCCAATATGATGGTACAGCGGCTGAACAAACAGGGCGCCGGGCAGCCTGAGCTCTCGCGCTTTGTGGCTTTGGCTCATACAGAAGGCTGCGGTAATTCGGGAGGGCAAGCCGAGCAGCTCTATGCCCGAACGATGATCGGCTATATCACTCATCCGATGGTGAAGCATTGTCTGCTGCTGGAGCATGGCTGCGAGAAAACCCACAACGACTACATGCGCCATCAGATGGAAGAGATGGGTGTTGACCAGAGCCGCCTTGGTTTTGCCAGCATTCAGCTGGACGGCGGAATTACGAATGTGACGGAGAAGGTAGAAGCCTGGTTTGCCGATCAGTTGGCAGCAGCCGGAGCAGCGGAGCAAGTGATGGTCGGCCTGGAAGGGCTGCGAATAGGCATCGTAAGCGATGGTCCCATTTCCGACGAAGCCGGAGAGAAGCTGGCGAAACTGACCAAACGGATTGTCGGCGCAGGCGGTTTGGTGGTGGTTCCGGAGAACAGCGGTCTGCTTACCACGGCTTCGTATGGCCAAAATGTATTCACCGCATCCTATGTAAGGCCGTCGATCGCCTATGGCGAGCATGTCCGCCGCAACGGCTTCCACATCATGGAGACCCCGACCGAGCATTGGGTGGAGACCGTTACGGGCCTGGCTGCCACAAGTGTAGAATTAATAATCGCGTTGGTCGGGAACCGTCCGATGCAGACGCATCCGTTCGTCCCTATGCTGCAGATGGCGTCGGAGCCAGCCATGCTGCAAAACTATGAGCAGGATTTGGATATGCTGCTCATGGGAGACCCGACTCGTTGGACGGAACAGATTCTCGAGCGCAGCAAGCAAATCCTTGAACATGCTTATTCACCGCGTCTATCCAAGCAGGGGAACGTTGATTTCCAATTAACACGCGGCTTTTTGGGTGTTTCGTTGTGATTTGAATTTCTTATGGATACGGTGCCACGAAGTTGAGAGCAAGCCTTATGGGTCGATGTAGACCGGGCTTGCTCTTTTTGTCATTCGGGCAGAGAGGTCTATTTTTTTCCTTTTTCTTGCATAGTAACTTACGACACCGTGCAGATTATGTATGATGCGGTTCAATATGTTTCTATTTAGGAGTTATGCCCTTTGGACAAAATCGTAGTCGCGCTCCCGGCCTATAATGAAGGCGCTTCGCTTCCCCAGTTGTTTGCCAAGTTAGAGGAATTACGCGCTGTGCTTGGTGATACTCTGCATATTGTAGTTGTTAACGACGGGAGCACGGATCAGACGGAGGGTGTATTGCAGCAGTATGCTGAGAAGTGGCCAAACTTCACTTATATAAATCATCCGGGCAATCGCGGTTTGGGTGAAGCGATGAAGACGATATTCGCCTACGCTTGTGAGCGCTACACTTCAACCGATGTACTGGTCACCATGGATGCAGATAACACGCACAACCCCCGTATCATTCCGGAACTCGTGAACAAGCTCAACACAGAACAACTTGATATGACCATTGCTTCGCGGTTTGCTGCAGGGGGGCAAGAAATGGGCTTATCCTGGAACCGCAAGTTATATAGTCGTGGAGCTAGGCTCTTCTTCAAATTCTTCTTCCCCATTCTCAATGTGAACGATTATTCCAGCGGCTTCCGGGCTTATCGGATCGGTTATCTGAAGCGGGCCCTGATCATGTATCGAGGAGCGCTCATTACAACGAGAGGGTTCGACTGTATGGCAGAGATCGTCGCCCGGTTCAGCCTGATCGGGGTCAGGGCTGGTGAAATTCCTCTCGTGCTGGAATATCACTTGAAAGCTGGGAAAAGTAAAATGAATGTCAAGCGAACGATCATGGGTTACTTCAACCTACTCCGGAGAGTCAAGCCGCCCAGACCAGCGGAAATTAAAGAGTTGGAGGAACAGCTATGAATCAGCTTGGCACAATAATAGCGTCTGTCGTTCTTGGTGCAATTGGGCAAGTACTATTGAAAGTCGGAGCCAACAAGCTCGGTAACGTTTCCCTGTCATTCTCATCTTTCTTCGGAGATGTGATGCGTGTGGCCAGGACCCCGGAAATTGTTCTGGGGCTTTTCTTTTTTGCCACTAGCTTCTTGCTCTGGGTCAAAGTCCTGACCAAGGCCAAGCTTAGCTACGCCTATCCCATGGTTTCCTTGGGATATATCGTCGTGGTAGCGCTGTCCTACTTCCTGTTCCATGAACCATTCACCGTGCCTAAGGTGGTCGGTATCCTTGTAATTATTACAGGGGTCATCCTAATTAATATGTAGAGGTTCTTATGAAGATATTGCCAAGCATCCCTTCATGGGTTGTTACTATGCTGCTATTACTAGCCATTCTCGTGCTGCGTTTCCCCTATTTGTCGGAATCCCCCTATCAATATGACAGCTGGAGGCAGGCGGATACAGAGTCAGTAGCCCGCCTATTCGTTGAACAACGCTTCAATATCATGTACCCTCAATTTCGTTACCAGGGTCCACTGCCTAACTACGTGCAGCTAGAATTTCAGATTGTTCCCTTCCTGATTGCCGTGCTGTATCAACTATTTGGCTATCATTATGCGCTAGCGAGAATGGTGCCTGTTTGTTTTTTTGTGGGATCGGCGTTATTCGTGTACTTGATCGCCCGCAGGTTCTATGGGAGAGGCGTGAGCTGGACGTCGTTGGCTATATATGGTGTGCTGCCGTTGAACCTGCTGTACGCTAGAGCGATTATGCCAGAATCGGCGGCCTTGTTCTTCTATACCGGGGCATTCTACTTATTCTGCCGATGGATGAAGGAGGAGAACATACTCTGGTTGCTAGCTGCCGCTATGTTCACAGGTCTGAGCATCTCTGAGAAGCTGCCTACCGTATTCGTCGGACTGTCGATGCTGGGCATGGCTCTAGTGAAGTATCGCCTTCGGATGTTTGTGATGGCAGAGCTTTGGATATTTGCCCTGCTGGCGTTGGCGCCTCCGTTTTGGTACTACTTTTATTGGTCCAAGTCGATTGCGGAGTTTTCCTTCGTTTCCGGAATTGCCGCCAAGCACATTTTTCCCAATATGGCATCTGCCCTCTTTTCACAAGAAAGTATTAGGTTCTTTGTGCAGGAGTTGCCGGCGGCCTTCAATGGATGTGTTCTTGTGCTGTTCGTTATCGGGCTTGTGCAACTGCAGTGGAAGACTTCGCATGCCTTAGGATTGTGGGCTCTAGCGATGCTGTTGGAGCTGGTTACGATCGTAGCTGTCATTAGATTTGGCTATTATCTCATCTTCTTAGGACCCATCTTGGCTATTGTGGCGGCGGCAGGATTGGGGCTGTTGGGGAGGATCAGGCTTAGGAGCTTTCCAATCGGATGGATGGTAGTCGTGGTAGGAATCGTCTGGCTCAGTTGGGACAGCTGGCAATACGCTAAGCCGATAATCGCGGATCAGGATACGGAATTGTTGAAGCAGGCTCAAGAGGTTCGGAAGTGGACCTCCAAGGAAGAGTTAATCGTCGTCGGAATGGATGACCCTTCTCTACTGAACGCCTCGGAGCGGATCGGGTGGCGCGTCGGTAATTCGATGCCTGAGGACCTGGTTCGTGAGCTGAAGTATTTTGTTTCGAACGGAGCCCATTACTTCGTACCGCTGCGGGGCTATATCGATGGGGATACCGATGGGCAGCTACGCAAGTTCCTGGATGAGCATTATGTCCGGGTTGGTGAAGGGGAGTATTATATGTACAGGCTCGATTGAGATGAAAGAAGCCTCCAGTGCCTTTAACATAGGGGGACTGGAGGCTTTTTAACAGATAAGAATTTATAAATCCCGGGGTCCCCGCAAAGGGGCTTCGCCATGGAATAAGCTCCGAAGGCCCACGTCACTTTGTGGGGTTTCTTACATACATATGAGACCTGGTTCACTCTGATCTTCCATTGTTGGACAACCTAGTTCATCCCCGCTTATTGCGAGGATGAAGTCTTGGACACATCTCGTACTACTGGTAAGTGGAGAAATGCGCCAGCTGGCAATTCAATTATTTGCTGGTGCGCACCATCCTCGTTAGGGGTGTAGAGGAATGAAACGTTGTGTGCTCCCTTATTCATAAAGATCACGGCCACGGAGGAAACGCTTATCTCCAGCTCATCTTCATTGCTGCCATCTATGAGTGCAACCGTCCCGCTCCGTTTATAGTAACCGGAATGGCCAGCTGGAAGAACTCCGCTCCATGTGTACGAATCACCTGCAAATCGGTTTGTACCGAGAAACAGTGGCGCCGCTGTCTCGCTATGCGTTTCTGTGAAAGCTAGCGATTCCTGACGTTCCCCGCTATTGAAATAGACGAGGTATTGACCATCATGCCAAACTGCGGCATGAGATGTTGCGTCAAAGGAAGGCGAGGTTGCACTATCGGCCCTCAAGCCTGCGCTGCCGGCATAGTAACGTCCCGTCCCAGCCAACTGTGCGGTTTGTGCCGTTGTATAGTTAGGAAGATTGACGATGGCGAACAGATGCGAGCACTCGCCCGTCTGCAGGGTGACGGGAGCGGTATGATGATTCAAGATCAGGCGATCTTCTCCGCCTTTCCATTTGCCATACACATGCTGATTGAAATAGCGGATGCCAGACGAACCGTACAGCAAATACCCGGCTTCATCATCCACGTTCACATAACCGCACGCCGGATAATCGGCAATGGTATCGCTGCTGTTGACGCGCCAGCTTTCGAACCGCTGCGATTGTTCAGCCATGTTCACAGTACGGTAGCCTTTGGCCAAATTTGTCAAAGCGCTATAATGTTCATTTCGAATACCGATGGCTCCCGTTTCCCACGTCGTGATGGTAACGGGCGACTTGGCTTCGAATTGTTCCCAATATAGGCTTCTTCCGTCTGGCAGTGATACGAAGCCTATATGCTGTAGCAGGTGCTTACTTCCTCGCTCCAGAATAGCATAGGCGGAGAAACCATCCGCTTGCACGTCCAGCCGATGCGACAACACATCGATCACGAACGATTCCTGATACGGGACCGCATCATTATGGTCCTGCTTGATCCGCACGATCCCTGTATAGCTGTCATACAGCGGCGATTGCAGCCATGCGCCATGATGGGGCATACTGAGCGCCATCACATGATTACGCCAGCTGAAGCTGGTGGACGTCCGTGCTGTACGATGGATGATGAAACCTCCGTATGGATATACACGCACACCGGATTGGCTTTCTACCAACTGTTCTTCAGCAACCGGCTCTGCTCCGGCCCCACCCAGCTTATGGATCAAATATGTATTAAGCATATGGCTCGCCGACATATGCTCCATGTCGATAGCCGTCTGATCGTCCTTGGGCATAATGTGGCAATGTTCGCCGTTCTGCTCCATATAGCAACCTCTGTCGTTACTGTTCTGCAGCGCTTCGATGACGGTCAGTGCCTTATCCTCCAGCAGGGCCGCTTCTCCATCATGATGCAGCACATTCATCAGCGCATGCGCATGCAAGAAGCCATGCTGCTGGTTGTACCACCAATCTTGCCCCTGGACGGATGTGGGGATTCCATCCGCTTCCGCCCAAGGCTTCAGCGTACGTTCGTACATTTCCCGGTCATTCAGCACATCCATCGTGTCGAGCGGCAATCCCGCCAGCAGCAGATCCGCGATCTCTCGACCGCGGAAGTGCAGACTAGCCGCCATGTAGGTAGGATGGACGAAGGCGTGATTCTCAGTCGTGTAATCTGGATGAAGAGTTATCGCTTTCACCCGTTGCTTCAATGGAACGCCTTGCGAGATCACATCGCTGAGTCGATCGCGATACGTCGTCGTCGTGTTGATATTCCACTTATGATAGGCACTCCACCACTTATCCTGATGCGGATGGTCCGGGAACAGCAAGGCGGCGGTGAATATGCCAACGGCTGTCCATGCATTCTCCTCCAATTGGGTGTCGAAGTACGTTCCGTTAAGCGGATCAAACTCAGCCCACCGATCGGCATAAGAGGAGACAGTATTCTGTACCATGATCCGCGTTTCGTCATCCAACTGGTCCCATAATAGCCATGCAGCTAGGCCCAAATAAGAGATCGCCCCGCCAACCTGTGTTGCCATGAAATAGCGGTCGTCGCGTCCCCCCCACTTGGTCTCGCTGCACACTCTGTTGCGGCTTGCAACGCGAACGTATTGTTCCGGTCCGGTATCATGCGTGTAGACTAGATAACGAATCGCGCTGATCGCGCGATCGGTCAGATGCGCCTTGTCATAGGATCCGGATACACCGGGTTCAGTGATTGTGGCAAGCACCGCATAGACGGCAACCGTATGAGCGGTCTCGAATCCATACCAGTACGCTCCGCCAAAAAAATAGCCGCATTGTGGCCGTTCCGGCCACTCCTGGTAAACCGTTTCCGTAAAGGATATCCACTTGTGGAGCGAGGTAGCGATACGTTTGGTCCATGCATTGCTATGTTGTTTATCGCGCGCAAACGGGCGTATGTGCCAGATGTTATGATGCTCTTGTTTCATCCATATTGCCTCCTATATGACTGTTTTGAAGTGACCCTGCATCCTTCCTTCAAGGTACGCCATCTCTATTATTACTCCTTAAGTGAACCAAGGGTCGCGCCTTTGACAAAATACTTTTGCAAGAATGGATAAACAATCAGTATCGGCAGTGTAGCGAAAATAATCGTGCCTGCCTTGATCATTTCCGGCGTACTTGTTAACGCAAGTTCAGGCGTGTTCTGCTGCATCGTGTGGGCGGAATCGTCGACCACAAACTCGCGTAGGATGATCTGCAGCGGCATAAGTGTCTTGGTGCGGATGAACAACAACGCGCCAAAATAAGAATTCCACTGTCCAACAGCGTGGAACAAGGCGATCGTAGCCAGCACCGCTTTCGACAAAGGCAAGACGATGCGGAAATAATTGCCGAATTCTGTACACCCGTCGATTTTGGCTGCATCCAACAATTCGGAGGATAAGCCCTGGAAAAAGGTTTTCAAAATCAGGATATAGAACGCGCTAACCGCACCCGGCACAATAAGCGCCCATAGCGTATTCTCAAGGCCTATGCCACGAATGACCAGATAGCCGGGAATAAGCGGCACGGAGAAAATAAAGGTGACAATAATTCCTCTGAGCACAATCTTCCGGCCTTTCATACCCGGCCGCGCCAAGGCATATCCAAGTGACGAGCATAACAGTAAGGTCGCCAACGTCCCGGCGATCGTAATATAGACCGTGACCCCCATTGCCCGCCATAGCTGCTCAGAGACCATAATCGTTTTGTACACCTCGATATTGAACCCTTTGGGCCACAAGCCTACCAGCTTTGCACCTGCATATAACGGTGAGCTGAGGGATACGGCGAGCAGATGAACCATGGGGAGAATCATCGAAATACTTAAGAGGATAAGAAAGGTATTATTGATAATTTGAAATCTTCGATCCGTTTTGTTCCCTATCACGTTAGGTTATCCCCGCTTTCTTCACCCGTCATCATCGATAACGCCTTCGGCGAATCGTTCAGTAGATGCTCTCTCCTGTCATCTTCTTGCTGAGCCGGTTCAACCCAACGATCAATATTAAGCCGACGAGCGACTTGAACATCCCGATCGCGGTCGTATAGCTGAATTGAGCGCTAAGCAAGCCCATTCGGTACACATACGTATCGATGACCTCGCCAACATCGCGTACGAGCGGGTTAAGGAACACAAGTACTTGTTCCACATTGGCATCGAGCATCGAGCCGATCCGCAGCAGGAACAGTACGACAATCGCCGGCATCAGCGAGGGCAGCGAGACGTTCCACATTTGTCTCCATCGTCCTGCGCCATCAACCATGGCGGCCTCGTACAAGTGCGGATTGATGCCAGCCAAGGCCGCCAAATAAATGATCATTCCCCAGCCGATTTCCTTCCAGATCCCTATAGACACCAGCATGCCAACAAAATAACGTTCATCGGTAAAATACGCCTCGAACAGGTTGAGAAAAATACCGCCAACGATAATCCAGGAAAGAAAATGCGGCAGATACAGCAAAGTTTGCACCGATTTTTTCACCCAGCCGCGCCTGACTTCATTGAGCAATAGTGCCAGAAACAATGGAGCTGGAAAGCCGAATAGGATCGAATATAAGCTGAGCAGCAGTGTATTTTTGAGGATGTTGTAAAATTCCGCATACGTAAACATCTTTGCAAAATGGGCAAAGCCCACCCACGGACTATGGAAAACACCTTTAAACAAATTGTAATCCTGGAATGCAATCACATTGCCTAGCAGCGGCACATATTTGAACAGCACAATATGCAGAATACCCGGCAGCGCGATTAACCATAGCAACGAGGTGTCGTTCAGAAGTTTCTTCATGTTCACTATATTTTCTCCCCCGTGTTGGATTCCGAACATGTTGCCAGCCTACCAGAAGGCAGACCGGCAACATGTTCGGATCGAGCTGGCGCAATAAGGGCACGAGATTACTTTTTAAACAGATAAGAATTTATAAATCCCGGGGTCCCCGCAAAGTAATAGGAATAAGCTCCGAAGGCACACGTCACTTTGTGGGGGTTTTAACAGATTTGTTGTACCATTCTGTTGCTTCTACGATCGCCTTGTCGCCGCCGCGTTTGGTCCATTCCGCCACGAAGGCGTCAAACGCTTTGTCCAGCTCTTCCTTGCCTGTCACGACTTTGGCGAACATATCGAGGAACAGGGTTCCTGCACCAAAGCCATTTACAAGCTCCGGGCTTGTCTTGAATGGAGTAGGGACTGGCAAATTGATGGCCTGTGTAATAATCGCCGATTCCCCCGCTGCCTTAACCCCCTTCAAGATGGTCTCGCCATTCGGGTCGAGTCTAATCACACTCTCCGCGTTCGAGGCAACACCTGTTGGGTTGAGTGATGCCCGGTAAACAAAACTTTCCGAATTTTCCTTGTTGCGCGGGGTTTCCGCATCCCACTCGATTTTACCGGCCGTTTCCTTATAATTGATATTTTTGATCCCGAATGACCAGAACTTTTGCGCGTCCGGGTTCGTCCATGCCCATTCCAAATACTTGATTGCCGCTTCCTGATTTTTCGACTTTGTCGGAAGGACGAACACGAAGTAGATCCCGTCTGTTTTAGCGTAAAGACCTTTTTCACCCTTCGCGCCGACTGGGCCTGGGATCATCGATATCTTGGCCGATTTGTCCACCATTTGGTTAACAAAGGAAGCACTGTAATTGGTTGCATCGTGGATCCACGAGCCAGCCTTGCCTTGATTTATGCTCGCAGTCCAATCCGCTGCTTTGTTGGTAAACATATTGTTGTTGACGTAGCCTTTATCATAAAGCATCTTCCAGAATTTGATTGCTTCTTTCATTTCCGGACGGATCATATCTGKCGTATATTTGCCATTTACAAGAGTCCAGTTCGAAGGAGACACGCCGAAAGCAC
>NZ_JBFUIX010000019.1:0-81362 GCF_056401635.1 Paenibacillus sp. P4_E11
TAAGATTAGAAAGGACTGATTCCAAGATGGCGTTGTTGCATGTTCACTTTCCATCTGCTGCACTAGGTGTGCAAGCCTCCATGAATGTCATTCTTCCCGACCCCAAACCGGGCCAAGCTGACTACGAGTATCCAACATTAACTTTGCTGCATGGTCTATCGGACGATCATACTACATGGGTTCGTCGAACGTCGATTGAACGTTATGCATCAGCCTACAACATAGCAATCGTAATGCCGGCTGTGAATCGCAGCTTTTATACGGATATGGCCTATGGTGCTGCGTACTGGACGTTCGTGAGCGAGGAGCTTCCACGTGCGGCCCGTTCGTACTTCCGATTATCGGATAAGAGGGAGGATAACTTCGCGGCGGGACTTTCCATGGGCGGGTATGGCGCATTCAAGCTGGCGCTTCGTTGTCCGGAACGTTATGCGGCGGCGGCCAGTTTATCTGGGGCGTTGGACATCGCAGCCCGGCAGGAGCGATTTCAACAAGATTTCACGAACATATTCGGAGAAGGCGCAACGATCTCTGGGAGTGAACATGACTTATTCCAGTTAGCCTCGAATGTCAGCGCCTCTGACGGTCCGAAGCCTCTGTTGTTTCAAGCCTGCGGGACAGAAGATTTCTTGTATGAGGACAATCAGCAATTTTTGAATCATGCGCGGGCAGTTGGGTTAGGTGTGGACTATGAGGAAGGGCCCGGGGCCCATGAATGGGGCTATTGGGATATGACCATTCAACGAGTGTTGCAGTGGCTGCCGATTCGCAAGCGGTAGTAGTGTAGGCTGATTGGGCGAACATTAGTACTCTGTAAAAGAATTGAGGTTCTTCTACAAAGTACTAGTGTTCTTCTTTATGCGTAGTACGTGTTACTGCACACCATCTTCGAGGATTTCATCCAAATCTTCCTCATCACGTTTTTCCCCTAACGATTGTTGCATATCGGTCGAGAACTCGCTGCGATATTGATCGATACGCGATGGATGTCCTGTCACTCCATCATTATCGGGGCGGTTGTTTCTACCTGTCATGTATTCTCACCTCCATCTCTTTATAGCGGTTTCCATTAACTTGCTGAAACATACATGCGGATGTCCCGTATTGATAGTGCAGACCTAAATTCGACAGAAGAGAGTGGGACCGGATGTCCATACAGATTATTACTGACAGCAGTGCTGATCTTCCGTCCAGTATCCTAACCGCATTGAACATCCTAGTGGTTCCGTTATCTGTACATTTCGATGAGGAGCTAATGGAGCCGGATATGACTCCTCAGCATTTTTACGAGAAAATGAGAGACAATAAGACGCTGCCCAAGACTGCAAGTCCTTCACCGCATGATTTTTATGAAAAAGTAATGCAAGCCGATCCTGAGGCAGACATCTTAATCGTAACGATATCAACACCCTTAAGCAGCACGTACCAGCATGCCCTTTGTGCTAAGCAAATGCTGTTGGAGGAAGGATTTTCACGTAAAATTGAAGTTGTCGATTCCAAGACTGCCTCGATGGGACTAGGACTTACGGTTATTAAAGCGGCCAAAGCCATTCGCGAAGGAATCGAGTTTGAACAGTTGGTCGATTCGGTGCAGAGGTGGTCTAGCGATACACGTACTTATTTTTTCCTGGAAACGCTTGAAAATGTCATCAAGGGCGGGCGTCTAGACCGCGTTAGAGGGACGGTAGCATCTTTGCTGAACATTAAGCTGCTAATGAAAGCGAATGAAGAGGGTGGATTAGAAGTGCTGGAGAAAGTAAGAGGCTCCAAAGCTGCCCTTCAGCGACTCGTGGACAAAGTAGTGGAGGATGCCAAAGTGAACAAAGGTCGAATTCTCGCCATAGCTCACAGCAATTGCGAGAAGAAAGCCCAAGAGTTGATCGAACGCATCCGGCACGCAACTGGTCTCGACGAGTACATCGTATCGGATATGGGGCCCGTTATCGGCACGTACGCGGGTGAAGGCGGCATTATGGTTGCCTATTAGGAATTATTAAATCAACTCGATGCATCACATTAATCCGAAGGAGCTTGTACCCATGAATACTCCGTTACAGCCTGCCCTGAATCGGGCCTATATGCTTGAACTGCTGGAACGCCTGCTGCTTACGCCGAGTCCCAGTGGATATTGCATGGATATCATGAAGATCATTCAGGAAGAAGCCGGCAAACTTGGCTTTCCGATTGAGCTCACGCCTAAGGGCAATGGGATCATTACTATTACAGGACTTGAAGTTGGTAATGGAAACGAAGGTACGATCGGACTCTCTGCACATGTCGACACACTTGGCGCCATGGTACGATCGATCAAATCGAACGGCATGATCCGATTCACGCCTATTGGCGGTTATGCGATGCAGACAGTGGAAGGCGAATATTGCACGGTGCATACTAGAGGCGGCGCCAAGTTCGAGGGCACGGTGTTGTCAACGAAGCCATCCGTCCACGTGTATGCGGACGCTCGCGATTGGAAGCGGGAAGAAGCGAATATGGAAATACGGATCGACGAAGTAGTCAACTCGAAGGAAGCGGTCCTGGAGCTGGGCATTTCCGTGGGCGACTTCATCTCCTGGGATCCACGAACACGGATACTGCCCAACGGCTGGATCAAGTCACGCCACTTGGACGATAAAGCGAGCGTGGCTGCGCTGTTCGGCGTATTGGAATGGTTGAAACGTGAAGGGAAGACGCCGCGTCGCACTGTGAAACTGATCTTGTCCACGTATGAAGAAGTGGGACACGGCTCCTCCTACATTCCGCCCGACATCACGGAGATGATAGCGGTGGATATGGGTGCATTGGGCGATGATCTGTCGGCCACCGAACTGGATGTCTCGATATGCGCCAAAGACTCTTCCGGGCCGTACGATTATTCGATGACGTCCCGATTAATCGAGCTGGCTAAGCGGGAGAATCTCCGCTATGCCGTCGATATTTACCCGCAATATAGCTCGGATGCGACGGCAGCCTTACGGGGCGGCAGTAACATTCGCGCTGCGTTGATCGGTCCCGGTGTCCATGCCTCGCACGGCATGGAGCGAACACACGCGGATGCGGTTGAAGGTACCGCTGCTTTATTAGCGGCATATTTGATGGATGCATGAGATCGTAGGTTGTATTCGCTAGAAGCCTGACCTGTTATTACTAAGGTCAGGCTTTTTGTTAACATATAAGAATTTTGAATATCAAGTTAGCTCCGCTGCTAAACCTTTGCGGTCAGATCGCCGTAGGTGATGGTATCGGTGGAGATATAAGCAGGATTTTGACCGTATGGATGGAGGAGACCCAAGTGTCCCGCCTAAATTCGCATGTGAACAGTGTGGAGGAGAGATGTACCCGGAGTATTATAAAGGAGTGCATGGGTACAAATACAGTGTTTCGGATATCCTCCAAACTCAAAAGGACCGTCAGGGCGAACTTCCCTGACGGTTTTTCTTATCATGACCTATGCAGTTCAAGTCAGTAACTGGTAATTAGTCTTCAGTCCGTCAGCATCACGCCATGTTGCCGAAAGACGGTTTTCCCGCAAGCTCGTAGTTGATTTCCTGATCAATCTTATCTTTCCGGAAGATAAGTCAGAACAACGACGCCTGAACCGAATGTCTTTGTTTCCGCCAGTTTCAGCACTTTCTTATCGATCCCTTCTCCAAAGAGACRTTTTCCGTTTCCAAGCACAACTGGGAAAACCATGAGCCGATATTCGTCGATGAGGTCAAGCTGCATCAGCGTTTGAACGAGCGCGCAGCTGCCAAATACCAAGATATCCTTACCAGGCTGCTGCTTCAGCTTGGATATTTCCTCCGTGATATTGCCCTTGATCAGCGATGAATTGTTCCATTCCACTTTTTCCAGGGTTGTTGAAATCACGTGCTTGGGGTAACCGTTCATCATCCGGCCATATTCCCCTTCTTGCTCGATCATATTAGGCCAAGCCGCTGCAAAATTAACATACGTTTCGCGTCCAAGCAGAAGAGCGTCGCTTGCTTTCAGTTCATCGAACTTGAATTGCTTTGTTTCCTCACTACGGAATTGGATCGTCCACTGCGGATTCTCCATGACGCCATCCAGCGATACAAACTCAGATACAACTACTTTTCTCATTTTCATTCTCCTTTAGTTTTTTTCAATACTATCCGTCTGTCTGATGTTAGCGCGTGTAGTGCTGACATGTACCAGGTATTGTCGTCGGACGCAATAAACAAGCCTAGCATTAGTCCCCGACGATATGCCCAAATTATTTTTCTTCATTTCCACGACTTGGTTACTCCTTCCGCGCAGTTGCATTTTTCGTTGTTCACGAACTATATTTTAACATGAGACATGTGAACAGATTTCTCATGGATTGCGCAAAAAAAGATTGGATATTTAAACATTTCTTTCTTTTTTGAATATCAAGTTAGCACCGCTACTAAACCTTTGCGGTCAGATCGCCGTAGGTGATGGTATCGGTGGAGATACAAGCAGTTAGCAAACAGTTAAACATCTGACCTCCAAACTGCCGACGATTGGTTCGAAAGCAGAATTCATTCAAATAGGATTGCAGATGCTTGGAATCTAATCCGTGAAATGTGCCCCCAATAAAGGCTTTGGCGTTGGAAATCATCGTGTGCAGCCACTTCAAGTGATCAGGATTATCCTTTACATTGAACTTGATTGGTTGGTGGTCATACTCTTCAGCGAGTGCGTTATAAGACCGATATGCGTCGCTACTAATCGTTGAACCTGGCTCGATGTGCAGTTTCGCAAACTCAACAAGCGTCTTACCTTTCACGTCTGGAATCACTTGCATCTTGACGTATTGCGGTGCTCCTTGTTTATTGAGTGAAACCCCAACAAGCACTGGCGTTTGATCCGTGCCACGCCCACGTTTGCCGCCTTCTGTTGGCGCTCCGAAGAATGCGTCATCCAACTCAACCAAACCAGCCAGTTGGTAGTGGGCATCTCGATCACTCATTGCTTTGCGTATCTTGTGAAGCATCAACCATGCGGTTGGGTAGGAGATTTCCAACTCAAGCGCAAGAAAGACGGCGGAAACACCGCGTTTATCGTGCGCTACAAGGGAGATCGCCCAAAACCAGGTCAGCAGCGAGTATGCGATTTATGCATAATCGTGCCGGCAGTTACAGACGCCTGATGCTTGCAGCGCATGCATTGATACAGCTTTCGGCTTTCTAAAAAATAGAATGTACTGTGCCCGCATTTAGGGCAAGAGTAGCCGTTCGCCCATCGCATTTGGAACAGATGCTCGCGGTATGCATCATCAGAGTGAAACTTCTCTTGAAATCTCTTCAGTGTCATCACTTCTTGTTGAGCCATGTCAACCTCCCGAACATTCGTTTGTATTTAGTATATCAAACAAACGTTCGCGTTGGAAGAATTTGCTGAGGCAACTTGATATACAAAATAAGAATTTATAAGTTTTTGGGATTTATCCTCTTTCAACTGATATGRCCTGGGAGCAGGGAGTTCGATTATCTTGGCTGGGAAGGAGTCAGAAACGGTAGGTTGGATGGGTTAACTCGTCGATAGAATCGACTAACTCTCGGGAAAGAGGGAAGTTAAGCTCGAGTTAGTCGATAAAATCGACAAACAGCCTGAATGTTTCAAATTACTGATTCTGATTACAACATACTGGATGTCCTGTGATTACGTGGGATCGTCTTGGGACCGGTATTAGAAGATTCCACTTGGAAAAACTGGACGCGGAGCGTACGAAAAAAGTAACGTCTTGATCGATAGTAGCTCAAAAGAGGGGCAGGTAGAGGGAGTGGAGAAGCGAAGTGTCCGCCTTTGAAAGATTGTGCTACCCTTAACCCATTCCAATCCAAAGCACAAGATTTCAACAGCGGTCGTAACCCCTCTGCCTGCCCCTCCCCATGCGCCAAACTGAAAGCCACCACCAAGGACCCGGCCACTTGCGCTGGCCGAGTTTTTCTTATCCGCTCCAAGAAATAGGTTAAGGATTACTACAATCAACAATGAGATGTATAATAGAGTCAAAAAAAATGAAAGCGTTAACAGAACGGGGAGGGGTATTAGATGTTGAAGCTCATGATCGTCGAGGATGAGGAAATTATTCGTGAGGGGCTGCGAGAATGTCTGGATTGGAAGTACCTAGGGTGTGAGATCGTGGCTGAAGCGGAAGACGGTGCAGAAGCGCTGGAGAAGGCAAGACGGTGGAAGCCGGATATTATCCTGACTGATGTAGTAATGTCTGGGATGAACGGAATTGATTTCGTGACGAAGCTGAGGGAAGAAGAGTCAGAAGAAATGGCCAAAGTAGTAATGATCAGCGCCCACGAGAACGTCGGGTATATGAAAGCCGCTTTCAAGCTGGAAGCAATCGATTATTTGCTGAAGCCGTTCGATATTATGGAGCTGGAGCAAGTGATCCGGAAAGTCGTGGCACGGTGCGAAGAAGAGCGTGCATACTACAATATGGCGGATAAGAAGAATGAGCAGGATGAGAAGGCGGAAGGTCAGGTGGACATTACGTCCATGCGCAAAATCATACGAATGGTATTGGATGTCATCCAACGCCGCTTCACGGAAGATCTGACACTTCAGCAAATCGCCGATGAGGTGTACTTATCACCTAATTATTTGGCCGTGTTGTTCAAGAGAGAAACGGGAGATACCGTGAACGAATACGTAACGAGACTGCGAATCGAGAAGGCGAAGGAGCTGCTGCACGAACCTCACAGGCTTGTGGCCGACATCTCGGAAGCCGTGGGCTATAAGGACAGCACTTACTTCGCCAAGCTGTTCAAGAAAGCAACCGGTTCATCTCCGAAGGAATTCCGGGAGTATGCGCGATGAGGAATAGATGGTCAGCGCTTGTTGCCATCGATTCGAGGCTCCGTCTTAGTCATAAGCTGCTTATTTCCTATATCCTAGTCGTTCTCATTCCAGCGGTCTGCATCGGCTATCTCTCCTACAAGAGATCTTCGTCGACAATCGAGGAACAGACGAGCCGAGCCTACGGCGAAGCCTTGCGTCAAACGGCCGTCAATATCACTTACAGATTGAAGGAAATCGAGAATATATCCGAGCTGCTGTACACGAATGAGGAGCTTCAGAAGATACTGCGCCGCGCGGCCAGCGGACAAGCAACTAAGGAGCAAATCCTGGACGACTTCAAGAGCATCCAGACGACAATTAACAACCTCAAGAAAAGCCGTAACATTTATCGAATCCGTTTGTTCGTCGCCGGAGATCCCCTGTATGCCCAAGAGAGACAGAGCTTATTTCCTCTAACCAGTCTTGATGGTGATCCGATCGTGAATGAATTGCCGCAGCAGCGATTTCAGATGAAATGGCGCAATACGTATGAGAACGCTTATCTCGATACAGGCAATCACAAAGTGATTACCTTGTTTCGCAGCATTATGGATTTCGAGAACTTACGCTCTCCGCTCGGAATCGCAGCAATCGATATGGACGAGCGGATTTTTCAGGAAGTGTTTCAGGATATGAGCTGGACAGATGAGAACATGCTGTTCGTCTACCAGAATACTGACCTGATTGCTTCGTACCCTAATCCATCCATTCATATGCCGCAGACAGACTTCGGGCAGTACGCTAGCCAACTGCAGAAGCTGGGTACGAATGATACCGGTGTTGTTCGTGTGGGAGAGATCGAATATTTGACCGTTCTACGATCCGTGAAAGATATGGGATGGACGATTGCTTTGCTCACACCTATGAAGACCATTACAGGCAGCAGCGAATCAATCCGGTTTTTCACTTTCTTGCTGGTCGCCACCTTCACTTTCCTAGCTATCGTATTGTCCTTCATTTTGTCCAGACGCATTACAGGTCGGATTCGGACCTTGTCCGACTCCATGAGGCGAATCGAGCAAGGTCATTACGATACGTCTGTCGATGTTCAAGGGTATGATGAAATCTCGTTGCTCCAGAGAAGGTTCAACAAGATGTCGGTGGAGATCAAGAGTCTGATCGAGGAAGTGTATACGACCCAGATCAGTAAGCAGGAAGCGGAGTTGAAGGTACTGGGCGGGCAGATCAATTCACACTTCCTGTACAACACATTGGATACGATTAAGTGGATGGCGTTCAAATGGAATGCGTCCGATATTGTGAAAGTAGTCGATGCCTTGTCCAAGTTTTTCCGCTTCGGGCTGAACCGGGGGAAGGACATCATTACGGTCGAGAACGAACTGATGCATGTGCAGACATATATCGACATTCAGAATGTCAGGTTCAAAAATCTGATCAATTGCCACATTCAAGTGGATCCGGAGCTGTACAATTGTGAAATGATTAAGCTGGTGCTGCAGCCGTTAATAGAAAACTCGATCGTCCATGGTATCCACAATAAATCCGATAAGAAGGGCACGATACTCATTCAGGGCAGTTGCGATGAGACGTCCATACGTTTCCGAGTTATCGATGACGGGGTCGGGATGAGGGCTCAGCAAGCCGAGGGACTGCTCTCACGCGAAGGCCAGAGCTACGGTCTGCGGAATGTGAATCAGAGAATCCAGCTTTACTACGGTGCAGAATACGGACTATCTGTCTGGAGCCGTCTTGGGATCGGGACTTGCGTTACCGTAGTATTGGGCCGGAAAGTTGTACATGAGAGGAATGAAGGTGGAGTAGAGCAGACTGAGTAGAAATCCCCTGAAAATCGTTGTTTTCTCCAGTTCAACAGGAGGATATATTTTTGTAAGCTTATTTTGTAAGCGGAATCATATATCGGGGTATTTAAGGAGGGGTGGACAGGTGAAACGGGCGCGAAGATGGTGGAGCTACTCCAGAAGAGATTACGATTTGTACGTGATGCTTCTGCCGGCGCTCGCGGTGCTGCTAGTGTTCAAATATGTGCCRATTTACGGGGCGATCATTGCATTCAAGGATTACAACATTCTCAAGGGAATATGGGAGAGCGATTGGGTAGGGTTGGACCATTTCCGCGAGTTGTTCCAGTCCGACAAGTTTTACAGCGTATTTACTAATACGTTGCTGATCAATTTCTATAAGCTAGTGTTTCAATTTCCGCTGCCGATCATGCTTGCCCTAATGATTAATGAGGTTCGGAATGTAGCCTTCAAACGTATTAGCCAAAGTATTACGTATTTGCCTCATTTCTTGTCGTGGGTCGTGGTGAGCGCCATCTTCATCAATCTGCTTTCCCCGACAACTGGCATAATTGGCAGGTTGGCCAGTTGGCTGGACGGCAACACGATCATGTTCATGACGGATGAGCGATTCTTCCGCGCAATACTCGTCATCTCGGCAGCATGGCGAGAGAGCGGGTGGAGCTCCATTATTTATTTGGCTGCGATTCTGTCGATCGATACTCAGCTATATGAAGCAGCCAAGATAGACGGAGCTGGCAAGTTACGGCAAATATGGCACATCACGTTGCCCGGCATACGAAGCGTCATCGTGTTCATCATTATGCTAAGACTCGGTCACGCGCTTTCAAACGATATCGAGCAAGTTCTTATGTTCTACAGCCCTATGGTGTACAACGTCGGAGATGTGCTCGGCACCTATGTGTACCGGATAGGAATCGGACAGTTGAAGTACAGCTTCACGACAGCGGTAGGTTTGTTCCAATCTGTTATCGGCTTCATTCTGATCTTAATTGCCAATACGATCAGCAAAAAAATCGGAGAACGCGGTCTATGGTAGAAGCGATCAGAGAGGGGTTCGTATGGGCGGGTTAAGAACGAGAGGAGAGAAACTGTTCGCTGCTGTCAATTATAGTCTGTTAGCGGGTCTGATTCTGTTGTGTGTCATTCCATACATCAATATTGTCGCCAAATCGTTAAGCAACGAAGCAAGTGTATTGGCGGGTGACGTGTTTCTGTGGCCAATCGGGTTTGATGTAAAGGCATATGAGGTCATCTTGGGTAGTCGTCGTTTCTTGAATGCGTTTTCAGTATCGCTGTTTGTGACGATCGCAGGGACCGTATTGAACGTAATGCTTACCGTATTAGCCGGTTATGCGTTATCGAGGAAACGGTTGAAGGGCCAGAAACTGTTCATGTTCCTGTTCATCTTCACGATGCTGTTCAGCGGGGGGCTCATTCCGACATATCTGGTAGTCAAGCAGGTGGGATTACTCAATTCCATATGGGCCCTCATCATACCGGGACTCGTTTCCCCGTTCCAGATGATCATCATGCGCTTGTATTTCTACAACATACCGGACAGCATGGAAGAATCGGCCAAGATTGACGGAGCGTCTAACATCCGAATCTTACTCCTCATAATGATCCCGCTCTCGATGCCGGCCATTGCAACCATTTCGTTGTTCTATGCGGTGGAGTATTGGAACAGTTATTTTGATGCGTTGATGTACATCAGCAACCGAGATTTGTTTCCGTTGCAAGTGTATCTGCGCGACACATTAATCAATGCGAGTGATACGAATTTGAACAATATGGATTTGATGATGGATGTCGCCCAGGAATCCGTGAGAGGCGCAGCTGTAGTGGCCGCGACGTTGCCAATTCTGCTCGTGTATCCACTGCTGCAGCGTCATTTTGTAAAGGGAGTCATGCTCGGCGCAGTAAAAGAATGACATAGGGATGGGAAAAGAGGAGGACGCAAATGCGTACACGGTTCAAGGGGTTAAAGACAACAACCGCCACCATGATGGCGGTTCTGCTGGCGGTAGCTGCAGCGGGCTGCAGCAAGGGGGAGGAAGCCAGCAAGCCAGCTGCTTCGAACGAAGTGAAGGCCAAAGTACCGCTTAAGATTTATGTGCCTTCCAATGTGGAAGAGTTCCCGGCAGGCAAAACCGTCAATAACAATGAAATCAAATCGTTTGTTGAAGAAAAGACCGGCTATTCGCTGCAGTGGGACATCCAACCCAAGGAGAACGTCAAGGAGAAGCTGAACATCATGATGGCCTCCGGAGAAGCACCGGATCTGATTATGACGACGGACAAGACGATATTCGCCAACTTCGCACAGCAAGGGCTGCTTGCCCCGCTGGATTCGTACATCGATCAAGTCGCTCCCGAGATTAAGAAGCTGGTGCCGAATGATACGTGGAAAGCGGTAACGTTCGATGGCAAGAAGTATGCAATTGCCGTACCGCAGAACCAGGAAGCCACTTCAGGGCTGATTATGCGAAAGGATTGGCTGGATGCTCTGGGGCTGCAAGTTCCCAAGACACTGGAGGACTACTACCAGGTGCTTAAGGCGTTCAAGCAAGCCGGCAAAACGATCCCTCTCGTAGCCGGGGCGGCGGATGGTAACGGCAATGCGTTCGGTTATTTGGATGCGTTCGCGGGAGCATTCGGGCTCGCGGTTCCATATGCATTGAAGGATGGCAAGATCGTGCATACGCGGGCGGAACCGGAAGCCAAGGAGTTTCTAGCCTATATGAACAAGCTGTACAACGAAGGGCTGTTGGATAAGGAATATCCGGTTAACAAGAAGGCGAACGTGACCGAGAAGCTTGTCGGTGGTAAAGCAGCTATGACGACATTAGGCTGGGCTGACGCCAAGGGCATCACCGAATCGCTCATCCAGAAGGAGCCTAACGCCAAATTCGTCTATGTCGATCCGCCTGTTGGCAAGAATGGGATGTCAGGTGTATCCAAGAATTCTCCTGTTCGTACGTACCTGATGGTTCCTGCGAGCAGCAAGCACCCGAAGGAAGTCGTAGATTTCGTGAACAAATACATGAATCCGGAAGTACTGACTGTCGTTTCGTATGGCTGGGAAGGCAAACATTTCGAACGCAAGGACGGGGCAATTGTAGCTACGCCGGAAGCGGAGCAAATTCGTTACCGTATATATTACACACTCTGGGACACGTTGCAAGACTTCCAAAATCGAGTTAAGCTCAAGGGTTTCTCCACTTATTATGATCCGATTATCAAGCATGCTAAGGTAGAAAATATGCTGAGTCTCGCTCCACCTATTGATGTCATCGAGAAGAAGAACCAGGAGCTGACGGATTTGACCAATGAGTATTTTATCAAAATCATTACGGGTGCATTACCAATCGATGCCTACGACGACTACTTGAAGAAATGGAAGAGTATGGGTGGAACCGAGTCGGTAGACGCTATTAACAAGTGGTACACCTCGGTCAAGTGAAGTTAAATAACTAGGTAGAAGTAATGAAGCCGCCAACCGGTCGCATCTCCGGTTGGCGGCTCTTTTCTGTCATACTATGGAATCATCCGATCATCTAATGGGCGGACTGTATGAATTCATCTCGAATACGCTGCAACAATTCCGGATTCGATGCCGCTTCATAGGCGGTTGTTGCCAATGCCTGGGCCCCGAGTATCATACCCTGCATCGCACGATCAGTCATTGCCAAATCGCGGAACTCCTTCGAGTGCAGCAAATGGCGTTCGTCGATGATCTGCACATAAGGGTGTATAGCCGGACAGCGCCGGGATACGTTACCAAGATCGAGAGAGCCGTTATCTTGTCCGGTATGAATATCGTCAGGCTTGACACCGAGTTGGAGCAAATTGCTTGTGAATAGACCGGATAACGTCTCGTTCGTATTCAACTCATCGTAGGAATACTCATAGTTGGACGTTCGCAGCGTACAGCCGGTGGCCATAGCCGCTCCTTCTGCGCATCGCAACACCTTGCGTACGACTTCGTCAGTATGAGGGCGATTCGCGGAGCGAATATAGAAGTCAGCCGACGTATAGTCAGGGATGATGTTAGGGGCTTTGCCACCGTCGGTGATGACTCCGTGAATACGCACATGCTTGGCCATCTGCTGACGCAAGGCATTGATCGAGTTGAACAGCTGCAGCATGGCGTCCAGTGCATTGATCCCTTCATGCGGACTCGCCGCAGCATGGGCGGGTTTGCCGAAATATTCGAAACGGATCGCATCCATAGCGAGCGAGTCACCGGATTTCTCGTGTTGGTAATACGGGTGGGCCATCAAGGCGAAGTCGACGTCGTCGAACAATCCGGCGTCCGCCATCGGTACTTTGGCGCCCTTTGTTTCTTCTGCTGGCGTGCCGTATACGCGGATTTCTCCGCCAAGTTCGTCTGCGACGGCTTTCAATCCGACTGCGGCGAGCATGCTCATCGAGCAGATGATGTGGTGACCGCAAGCGTGTCCCAGTTCAGGTAGAGCGTCATACTCGCATAGGAAAGCGATAGTGGGTCCCGGCTTACCGGATGTATATGTGCCAAGAAACGATGTGGGGATGTCGAGAACGGCAGTCTGTACCTGAAAGCCTTGCTTGCGCAGTTCCGCGGTCAACTTGTCGAATGCCAAATATTCTTGATGCCCCAGCTCGGGATTGTTCCCGATAAACTGGGATATTTGTATGAAAGTATCGGCTTGATTGTTAATGCGGTTAATTATAATTTGTTTGTTCTCGTTGCTGTTGGACATCGGCCGCACTCCTCGCCATCTGGTATCGGATTCTTACTTCCTATTGTATACCAAACAGAAGTCATGAGCCACTTGTCCCGACGAGTAAACGATATAATTTGTCTGGACGAATGCCCAAATGTCGCGATCGTGAATAAACTATAGGAGACATAGCGACAGGGAGGATGGAGGCATGAAGCAGCAAGTGATGCATTATACGGCGATTGGAGATTCACTGACGGCCGGATATGGTGCTCCGTCAGATTATAGCTTTCCTGCCCGCTACCGGGCATTGGCAGAGCAAGCGATCGGTAAGAAGGTAGTGTTACATAATTACGGGAAGATCGGGGCGACCGCAGGTGAAATCTTGATTAAGATCAGGCAGGAAGCTGACGTTCGATCGTACTTGCAGAAGGCAGACATCATCTCGGTTACGGCAGGTGGGAACGATCTGATCCAGGCTGCGAAATCGTACTACAACGACCGGGACACAGCCATATTGAAGGCGGCGCTTGTCCAATATGCGGGCCATATGCGTCAGCTCATGAAGGAATTGAAGAAGCTGAAGATGAACAAAAACCGTCCCTATCTGATTCGGCTCATCGGCATCTACAATCCGCTGCCCGAGTTCAGTGAGACGGTATTCTGGATAAAGCGATTTAATTCCCATCTATACCGGCTGGAGAAGGATCATATCCGGGCTGTAGATGTGTATGAAGCCTTCGAGGGAAGAGGGGACGACTTGCTCTCCGATGACCGGTTCCACCCGAATGCCGATGGGTACAGGTTGATCGCAGAACAAACCCATAAGCTCGGTTATGGCTCACTGATGACCAAGACACCCCGGTAGTCTTTCCCGCTAGGCTAGGACTGCTTCAGCAGTTGCGTAAGTTTGGGTACGACTTCGAACAGATCGCCAATTATACCGTAATCGGCTATTTGGAATATGGGGGCTTCTGGATCTTTGTTGATCGCTACAATCATTTTCGAAGCGCTCATTCCAGCCAAGTGCTGAATCGCGCCGCTTATGCCGCAGGCGATATAGACGTCCGGTGTGACTACTTTACCGGTCTGACCAATTTGCAGCGCATAATCACAATACCCCGCATCGCACGCCCCCCGAGACGCCCCCACGGCGCCATTCAAGGTGTCGGCCAGATCGCCCAACGGTTTGAAGCCATCAGCGCTCTTCACGCCTCGACCGCCGGAGACGATTACGCTCGCTTCCGATAAGTCGGCGGCCCCAGTTGATTTCTGCTCCAAGTTAAGCAATCGGGTGCGAGGGGAAGCGATGGGTGTATAGGGGACAAGCACTAGCTGGTGTAAGGGTGCATGGTCGGGCGGGTTGATCGTTACGACTGATGTAACCGAATCACCCGGTTCAACCGAATCAACTGCAAAGTTATTCGGCCGGATTGTGACTACACTCGGTGTGGAGAGGAAGGAACGGGCTTCATAAGCTTTGCCGGCATAGATGGGCCGAATAAAGCGAATGTCCCCTTCCTTGTATTCGATTGCGACAACATCAGATAGTTGCCCTGCCTGCATATATTCTGCAATGACAGGGGCGGTATCTTTGCCGGCAGCAGTATGACCGAACCAGACGGAATCCGGCTGACTGACGTCGATCACGGTCTTGAGCGCCTGGGCATAACATTCTGTAGTCGGGTGATGCAAGCTTGCATCTAATATGGCGTATATCTGCTCAGCTCCTCCGGCTGCAAGCTCAGCTGCGGCGGTCTCAACATCCATGAGCTGATCTTCGCTCCCGGTGATGACCGCCATCACCTGGGATTGCTCGTCTGCACAACGACGGGCGGCACTTAGTGTCTCCAAGGCCACCTTGCGAAGCTTGCCGTCACGCAGCTCCGCTACGATTAACAATCGATTCCACATTCGGAATACACCTCAATTCTGGAGTGTGTTCATATTACGATTGTTGCGGTCTGGCATGTTGCCGCAGTAGATTCGCGAGCTGGCGAATTTGCTCGTCAGGCTCGCCGCGCAATATAGTACCTTCCTTCCTCGCAGGAGGCAGAGTGATCGTATGGACAAGAGTGGGAGCCATCCATCGAGCAGCCTCATTCCCAAGCTCTGCGGTACTCATCACGCGGAACGGCTTCTTCTTCGCCTTCATAATTCCCGGCAGCGACGGGTATCGCGGCTCATTCAAGCCTTGTTGGGCCGTAAACAGAGCTGGAAGACGGACCTCAATGGTCTCTGTTACGCCTTCCACATCGCGATGGGCAATCGCGGTAAGTGAAGAACCGGGTGTGATCTCGAGCTTCGTCACCGCCGACACATGCGGCCATCCGAGCCGAGCCGCCACGCGGATAGCGACCTGACCTGCGGCTTGATCGACGGAGAAGTAACCGCCGAGTATCAGATCAGGCGGCTGAAGCTGGAGACAAGCGCTCAACAGAGCAGCGATGACGGCTTCATCGCAAGCTGTCTCAGGCGGCTCGATGCGGATCGCCTCGTCCGCGCCCATCGCGAGTGCCGTGCGCAGTGCTTCGCCTGTCCGCTCCGGCCCAACGGATAGGACCGTCACAAGGCCCCCGTGTTGGTCACGTAGACGGATCGCCTCTTCAATGGCATATTCATCATAGGGGTTGATGATGAATTTGACACCTTCTTCATCGATCGCGCCATCCTTCAGCTTGAGCTTCTCCTCCGTATCGAAAGTCATTTTCAACAACACCGCAATGTTCATTTCCATTCTCCTTCGACAATGAGATTAACTTTGAATACCACGCAGAATGAAATCAACGGTCCCATCAACCTGAGCGGTAAGGGAATAGGGACGATCGGCGACTAGCCATGTGGTGACAACCTCATCCATCGCCCCGAACAGCAAGTGTCGAGTGAGCTTGACGTCTAGATCAGCGCGGAATTGCTGCTGCTCAACGCCTTGTCGCAACACTTGTTCTATCAATCGGATATAC
Source organism: Paenibacillus sp. P4_E11 (assembly GCF_056401635.1). Taxonomy (NCBI): domain Bacteria; kingdom Bacillati; phylum Bacillota; class Bacilli; order Caryophanales; family Paenibacillaceae; genus Paenibacillus; species Paenibacillus sp. P4_E11. The sequence goes on from NZ_JBFUIX010000019.1 coordinate 16,291, forward strand.
GGCTTCACCGCATGACCAATCTCTCGGCGCAGCTCAAGATTGCTTTGCCTTAGTTCAATCTGGGTGACTTTGGCCAAGTCCCGATTACGCTCCAGCTCGGAATAATGGATGGTGCATATGGTGCGGATGGCGTCCCGCGGGTGGTCCGACTGCATGACGCTTTCCTTGAATTTATCCACCAATTGTCCGAGTTTGGCGCGAAACAGGCAGACGAGAATGTCCTCCTTGCTTTTGAAATACAAATAGATCGTTCCGTCCGCCACGCCTGCCGATTTGGCAATCCTCGACACTTGCGAGCRGTGAAACCCGAACTCGGCGAACACTTTCAATGCGGCTTCAAGAATGAGCTCGGATTTGTCCTTGATTTTTCCAGTCATGGGACCACCCTTACACTTCATAAATTTCTAATACGATGAATGAGTGCTCATTCAGTCGTTTACGGTTTCATTGTATGACCTGAGGAAGCGGAATAGATCAATTGACACAGGATTCGATGATCGCATTCGGGAGGAGGCGACGACAATGCTCTGGGAGTGGTTGAACGGGCTGTTGTTTCTTGGAGTGACGGGAATAGCGGTTGCGTGGTTCGCGAAAGCAGTTTATCACCGGGTGTTGTACATGCGATTGGGACGATCTACAGGAGGCACAAGCCCAGATTCCACAACCGCCACAACCGCCTCAACAGACTGGATTCAGCAAATTCTCGGCCACCGGAAGCTGTTGCACGATTGGCGAAGCGGAACGATGCATCTTTTACTATTTTACGGCTTCTTAATGTTGCAGCTCGGGGCACTGGATATGATCTGGAAAGGTCTATTCGGCAGCAGTTTGCCATTTCCTTGGTATCGATGGTTCTTATTCGTTCAGGAAGTCGTTGTCTTTGTTGTCCTGCTCTCGATTGGATATGCGGCATACCGACGATATATCGAACAGTTGAAGCGTCTGAAGCGAGGCTGGAAGCCGAGTCTAGTGCTTATCTGGATCGGATCGCTCATGCTGATGGTGGTGTTGACATCGGGATTCGACCGATTGCAGAGTGGCGAGCCTTGGATGGGAAGTTCACCATTGGCTTCATCAGTCGCCTGGATATTCGCAGGTGTATCGGATTCTGTTTCAACCGTTTTGTATGCGTTGGCATGGTGGCTGCATCTGCTAATTTTGCTTGGTTTTCTGGTGTATGTGCCGCAATCGAAGCATTTTCATCTGTTGACGGCTCCCTTTAATCTTTGGCTGAAAAAAAACAAACGTGGCGGACAGCTTCAGCCGATCGATCTGGAAGCGGAAGACGTCGAGACCTATGGTGTCGGCAAGGTTGAGGATTTCACGCGCGAACAGCTGCTCGATCTATACGCCTGCGTCGAGTGTGGGCGTTGCACGAACGTTTGCCCTGCTGCGTCGACAGGGAAATTGTTATCTCCCATGCATCTGATTGTGAAGCTGCGTGATCATCTGACAGAGAAGGGTGCGGCCATTACATCGCGCTCACCCTGGATGCCGTATATCGCTTTCGCAGGTGGAGGAGCTGATGCGGGAGGCCATCGATTTAGAGAGCTTGCATCTGAGAATGGCGCGATAGCCACGGAAACCGAGACCAGCTTGCTGGACATTGGACGGACGATGCAGCGGCAGAAGGAAGGATGGGCTCGTTCAGCCGGATTCGCAGCTACGGATGCCGCGTTGATTGGGGATGTGATCTCCGAGCAAGAGCTGTGGGCTTGCACGACATGCCGCAGTTGCGAGGAGCATTGCCCCGTCGGCAACGGCCACGTCGACAAGATCGTGGATATGCGCCGCCATCTGATGCTGATGGAAGGCAGCATGCCGGCAGATGGCCAACGGGCGATGCAGAACATCGAGCGTCAAGGCAACCCCTGGGGACTGAACCGACAAGATCGGGCCAAATGGATGGAGGGCTTGGATGAAGCCGAAAGGCTGCCCACCGTACGGGACAATCCGGCGTTCGACATCCTGCTGTTCGTCGGTTCGATGGGTTCCTACGATCGGCGCACCCAAAAGGTGATGCGTTCGCTCGTTAAGTTGTTGAAGGTAGCTGGAGTGAACGCAGCCGTGCTCGGCAATGAGGAGCGCAACTCAGGGGATACGCCGAGGCGTATGGGGAACGAGATGCTGTTCCAGCAGTTGTGCACGGACAACATCGCGACTTTTCTCAAATATGGTGTGAAGCAGATCGTCACCGCCTGTCCGCATACGTACAACGTGCTGAAGCATGAATACCCAATCTTCGGGTTGACAGCTGAAGTGCTGCACCACACGGAGCTGCTCGCTTCGTTACTGCGGGAGGGGCGATTGAAGGCGAGGCATCAGGTGACTGAGCGTGTCACATTCCACGATTCCTGCTACTTGGGCCGGTATAACGGGACCTACGAAGCACCGCGGGACATATTGCGTGCGATCCCTGGAATGGAAATAGTGGAGATGGCGATGTCGAGAGAACATGGTCTATGCTGTGGAGCTGGGGGTGGACGGATGTGGATGGAGGATGAGTCCGGTTCCAGGGTCAATGTTGCTAGAACGAATCAGGCACTTGCGCTGCAGCCAACCGTAATCGGAAGCGCTTGCCCTTATTGTCTAACGATGATGGAGGATGGGACGAAGCAACTGAATGCCGATGAACGGGTGAAGACGAAAGATGTTGCGGAGCTGCTGGCTGAATCGGTGATTGGATGAAAAGGCCGATTAACGCAACGCATGCTCCGAACAGAAGAAGGGTTCCGAACAGAAGAAGGGTTCCGACCGCTGTTGAAATCCCATCGCAGGATTAGATTTTAGTGGAGGCGATGGGATTTCAAAGGCGGACGCAAGCTTCTCCACTCCTTCTTCTGTCCTCCACCACTTCTTCTGTTCTCCGCACCAAACGCTAATCGACCCTTGTAAGTGAAGTAGGAGAAATATAGTGCAAATGAGGTGAATGCTCGATGAACAGCATCAACAAAGTTGCCGTCATAGGTTCAGGTGTGATGGGGGCCGGGATTGCCGCTCATATGGCGAATGCGGGATTAACATGCTTGTTGCTGGACGTACCACCTGACCGTCTGACTCCACTCGAAGCTGCCGCAGCGCTCACGCTCCAGGACCCTGTCGTTCGCAACAGGCTGGCTGTGGAATCGATCGCTAAGCTGAAGAAGACGAACCCGGCTCTCCTATACGTGGATAAGTTCGCCGAGCGGATTACAGCTGGGAACCTTGAGGATGATTTGGCGAAGCTGGCGGACATGGACTGGATTATTGAAGTCGTCGTGGAAAGACTCGATGTGAAACGGAGCGTGATGGCACGCATCGAAAGTGTATGGCGGCCAGGCACAATAGTCAGTACGAACACGTCGGGTATCTCCATCGATGCCATCGTCGAGGGGTGTACGGAGGAGTTCAGGGGACATTTTCTGGGCACGCATTTCTTCAACCCGCCCCGCTATATGCCGCTCCTCGAAGTCATTCCTGGTCGAAGTACGAAGCCAGAAGTTGTCGAGCGGATGGTCCGGTTTGCGGAGCAGACGTTAGGCAAGGGTGTGGTCGTGGCCAAAGACACCCCGAACTTCATCGCTAACCGCATCGGCACATATGGCCTCCTTGTTACTCTAGAGGAGATGCTTCGCGGAGGGTTCACCATAGAAGAAGCGGACGCAGTTACAGGACCAGCCATGGGGCGACCGAAGAGCGCCACGTTCCGTACGCTGGACCTGGTCGGGCTCGATACGTTTCTGCATGTGGCGGACAATGTGTATTCGCGGACGGAATCGGAAGAAGAGAAAGCTTCCTTCCAGGCTCCACCGGTCTTGAAGGAGATGGTCGCGCGAGGGTGGATCGGGGAGAAGGGTGGGCAAGGCTTTTACCGCAAAACAGTAAGCGCTGCAAGCAAACAAATCGTATCGCTTGATTTAGCGAAGCTGGAATATCGAGAGCAAACGGCTGGCAAGATTACTTCGCCTGCGCTGGAAGCTGCGAAGGCGGCCAAGGGAGCTGCCGCCAAGACGAAAGCCCTTCTGAGCGGGAACGACCGCTATGCGTTGTTGGCGTGGAACATTATGAAGCAAGTCTGGTTGTATGCAGCCGCCAAGCTGGGGGAAATCGCCGACACGATTCCGGACATCGATCAAGCGATGAAGTGGGGGTTCAATTGGGATTTGGGCCCGTTCGAAGCTTGGGATGCTGTGGGCTTGCCTGCAACCGTAGCCAGAATGGAACAAGAGGGCTTAACGATTCCTGGCTGGGTGCAGGACTGGATTCGAGCAGGTCATACGAGCTTTTATGAACAATCCTCGGAAGGCCGTTCATCTGTTGCAAGCGCATCAATTCCGACTTGGAGCTTCCGGGAACTAGAGGAAAGGCCAGAGCATATCTCGCTTAAGCAACTGAAGGCATCTAACCGAGTGGTGCTGCACAACGCAGGAGCGAGCCTGATTGATCTCGGAGACAATGTGGCCTGCCTGGAGTTCCACTCTCCGAGTAATGCGATCGGGGCCGACATCTTGACAATGATTGATAAAAGCGTCGATGAAGTTCGGCGTCATTTTCGCGGGTTGGTCATCGCTAACGAAGGGCGTAATTTCTGCGTCGGGGCGAACCTGATGCTGCTCTTGATGGAGGCGCAGGATGAGGCTTGGGACGAGGTCGACCGGATCATCCGCATGTTCCAGAATGCGATGATGAAGCTGAAGCGATTGGAGAAGCCAGTCGTGGCTGCACCACACCGTATGACGCTGGGCGGTGGAGTAGAGGCCTGCCTGCCTGCCGACCGGGTGTGCGCGTCCGCTGAGACTTACTATGGCCTGGTCGAGGTCGGTGTCGGACTCATTCCGGCTGGCGGCGGCTGCAAAGAGATGGCGCTGCGTGTTAGCGACGCCTGGCAGGCATGGAACGCACCGGAGCTGGACGTTCAACCGCTGCTGAACCGAGCGTTCGAGACGATCGGCATGGCGAAGGTATCAGGCAGTGCACATGACGCTATTCGTCTCGGCCTTATGAGGCCGACAGATCGAGTCGTCATGCAGCCGGAACGGCGCATCTATGAAGCGAAACAGGCAGTGCTGCAGTTTGACGCCGAAGGCTATCGCAAGAATTCGGAATCGAAGAGCATCCGGGTTGCGGGAGCCGGGGGCAAGGCCGTGCTGCAGTTGGGCGCTTATACGCTCCATCAGGGCAATTACATCAGCGATCATGATTACAAGATCGCGAACAAGCTTGCACATGTATTGGCAGGGGGAGATTTGCCATTCGGCACTATAGTAAGTGAAAGCTACATGCTCGACTTGGAACGTGAAGCGTTCTTGAGCTTGTGCGGCGAGCTTAAGACACAGCAGCGTATGCAGCACATGTTGTCGACCGGCAAGCCATTACGCAATTGAGAAGGAACGATGGAATCGTGTGTTAGACAAGGGAGGGAATCAGGTCATGCGTACCCACGAGGCCGTACTGGTATCGATGGCGAGAACCGCTGTCGGACGGGGAAGGAAAGGTTCGCTCGCAGATACGCGCGCGGAAGATCTGGGCAAGACCGTGCTTCAGGCGGTCATCGCTCGGACAGCCGGCTTCGCGATGGAAGACGTCGATGATGTGATCATCGGCTGTGCGATGCCGGAAGGTGAGCAGGGACTGAACTTCGCCCGCATCATGACGCTGTATGCGGGTTATCCTGTAACCGTGCCGGCGATTACGGTGAACCGCTTCTGCTCGTCTGGCCTGCAGGCGATCGCATTCGCGGCCGAACGTATTATGCTGGGGTTCGCAGATGCGATTGTTGCCGGTGGCGTGGAGAGCATGAGCCATGTGCCGATGACTGGCTTCAAGCTGGCGCCGCATCCCGGCATCGTGGAACAGATGCCCGAAGTGTATATCGGGATGGGCCACACGGCCGAGAATGTAGCGAAGCGCTACAGCATCAGCAGAGCGGATCAGGACCGCTATGCGCTAGCTTCCCATATGAAAGCGGCGGAAGCTGTGCGCGCCGGGCGCTTCGTCGATGAGATCGTCCCAGTACAGACGTTCCAGACGCGAATCATGTCCAACGGCAACGTCCAGCGCAAGCCTGGGCTGTTCGATACAGATGAGTGTGTTCGTGAGGACACGTCTCTCGAAGCATTGGCGAAGCTGGGTCCCTCGTTCGCGGCGAATGGGACAGTGACGGCAGGCAATGCCTCGCCGATCAGTGATGGGGCTGCCGCCTTGGTCGTAATGAGCCGTGAGGAAGCCGAACGGCGAGGTTTGCAGCCGCTCGCGGTGTTCCGGTCGTTCGCGCTTGCTGGTGTCGCGCCTGAAGTGATGGGCATCGGGCCCGTCGAAGCGATCCCGAAAGCACTACGAATGGCTGGATTGCAGCTCGAGGATATCGATCTGTTCGAAATCAATGAAGCATTCGCTTCTCAATGTATCGCGATCATCCGTCAGCTTGGACTATCGGAAGACCGGGTCAATGTGAATGGAGGTGCAATCGCGCTCGGTCATCCGCTTGGCTGCACCGGCGCCAAGCTGAGTATCTCGCTCATCCAGGAATTGCGTAGAAGAGGGGGTGGACGCGGTGTCGTCTCCATGTGCATCGGAGGCGGGATGGGGGCGGCAGCCGTTATTGAGGTGTTCCCTAACTAGGAAGTCCCAAGTGAAGGAGGTTCGAATCGGATGGCTAACCATGTAATTGGCGGAAGCTTCGTTCTGTCGGATACCGATCCACGAACGATCATGACGCCCGAAGACCTCACGGAAGAACAACGCATGATCGGCGAGACGACGGCCGATTTYGTCGAAGGGGAAGTGCTGCCGCACGACGAACAGATCGAGAAACTGGACTACGAGCTTACTGTGAAGTTGATGCGCCAGGCTGGGGAGCTCGGATTGCTGGGCGTTGATGTGCCGGAGGCGTTCGGAGGACTTGGCCTCGACAAGGTCAGCTCAACTGTGATCAGCGAGAAGCTGTCCAAAGCATCCTCATTCGCGCTGTCCGTCGGCGCACATGTCGGGATCGGCACATTGCCGATCGTATTCTTCGGTACACGCGACCAGAAGGAGCGTTATTTGCCCGATTTGGCGACTGGTGAGCGAATTGCGGCCTATTGCTTGACGGAGCCTTCATCGGGCTCTGACGCGCTGGGTGCCAAGACGACGGCTCGCCTATCCGCTGACGGAAATCACTATTTATTGAATGGGGCGAAGCAATATATTACGAACGCTGGCTTCGCCGACATCTTCATCGTGTATGCGAAGATAGACGGCCAGCACTTCACCGCGTTCATCGTGGAACGGTTGATGGAGGGTGTCAGCTTCGGTCCGGAAGAGAAGAAGATGGGGATCAAGGGTTCTTCCACGCGGMCGGTTATTCTGGACAACGTGCATGTCCCGGTCGGCAACATGTTGGGGGAGCAGGGGAAAGGTCATATCATAGCTTTTAATATACTGAACATTGGCCGTTTCAAGCTAGGCGCGGGTTGCTTGGGCGGGGCCAAAGAAGCACTCGCCCTAAGTGTCCGTTATGCCAATCAGCGCACACAGTTCGGCCAGCCAATCTCATCCTTCCCGCTAATCGCCCAGAAGATCGCCGAGATGAACATCGTAACATTCGTGTTGGAAAGTATGGTTTATCGTACCGCTGGTTTAGTCGATACTATACTTCAGAGCATCGACAATTCTGGGGAGCAAGCGGGGACTGAATCTGCCAAAGGCATTGCCGAGTATGCACTGGAATGCTCCATCATCAAGGTTTTCGGAACAGAAGCGCTTGATTTCATCGCTGATGAAGGCGTTCAAATCCACGGTGGTTACGGGTATATTCAAGACTACAAAATCGAGCGGATATACCGCGATTCCAGGATCAACCGCATCTTCGAAGGAACGAATGAAATCAACCGTATGCTCATCCCAGGTACCTTGCTCAAGAAAGCGCTCAAGGGCGAGCTGCCGCTGATGGAGCAAGCCGAGGCGCTGCAGGAGCAGCTCATCGCGTTCGTTCCGACACAGCAGTTTGAAGCGGATCTGGATAAGGAATCGTACTTGATCGACAATGCGAAGAAAATTTTTCTTATGGTCGGAGGGCTAGCGGTACAGAAATATGGAACGAAATTGGAAAAAGAGCAGGAGACACTTGCCTTGTTGGCCGACATGATGATTCAGATCTATGCGATGGAAAGCGCGCTGCTGCGTACCCGCAAGCTGCTTGCCGACCGCGGTGCCAGTAAGACAGAACTGCCTGTTGCTATGACCCGCAGCTTCGTACAAGAAGCGTTCACTCAGGTAGCCAGCTGGGCGGAAACGGTAATTGCTTCTATGCAAAGCGGCGATATGCAGCGCATTCAACTATCGATCTTGAAGAAGCTGACGCGCAGTACGCCTGAGAATACGATCCTGCTGAAACGCAACATTGCGTCCCGCGTTATACCCGCTGAGTGTTACACAATCGTGTGAATCCAGATTGGAAGATCCTCGTGCGGGAGCCATACATTGTAATGAAGTTGGAGGTTCCATCCGATGAACGAAGACAACAAGAATAGGAGCGACATTCGAGATATGGGGCTTACTAGTGATTTTATGCAACGGCTCCAACAACTAGCGAAGGGGACTTTCTGGGAGTTGCTCGGCTGCAGAGTGGAATCGGTAGAGCAAGGAATTGTGAAGGTTTCGTTGCACGTGGAAGACCACCATCTGAATACGATCGGTATTCTTCATGGTGGTGTTCATGCTTCCTTATTGGACAATACGATGGGCATTGCCGCTATGATGGCGAGGCCGGAAGAGAAGGTGGTCACGACGAATCTGAATTTACATTATTTGTCGCCGCTCTCCAAGGGAGTCGTTACGGTCACCGGCACGATCGTACACCAAACTCGCAAAATCATTACCACGCAAGGTGAAATTCATGATGAAGCCGGACGACTTGGCTCTTGGTGCAGTGCATCGTATCGTGTGCTATAACAGAATCCTCGCATTTAGACGCAACAAAATCCAGAAATATGGTAATATAGGTGGGAAAGGAGCATAACCATGCTTACAACTCCCACCTATTTCAACCGATCCATGCGTATCCTGTTAACGATTTTATTTGCAGCGGAATTAATTGCGGGCATTTACACCATGATTAACCTGAACAAGCACTACAATGGTGTCATGGACGTCGGCTTCCTGGTTACTTTACCGCTACTGGGAATCGTGACTTGTCTCACTTTTCGAAGGGCTACGCCCATCAGGGTCAAGTTGTTTTATGTCTACCAATTGCTGGTCTTCTTGTTAGTGCCGCTCATGGCATGGGGATTTTACCCGAAATACTCGTACGAGGAAGCAAGATCAGCCGTTATGGCCCAACTAAATGACTCGACCTCATATGAGTGGGACACAACTAGATCCGGGATCCTGTTAGAAGATTCAGGCAACTGGCTCATTAACAAAGCGTATTTGTTTCGACTCGTAGAGAATGGTGAAACCATCGAATATGTTGTCAGTCCAGTGAGTGGCAGAGCAATTAAGCTTGAGCCTTAACTCCACACAGCATAATTCATCGTTACTTCAATATTTCCTTAACCCGACCAACCTGCCCATCTGTTAACCTGACCTTGATGCCATGCGGGTGGGTAGGGGAATTGGTCAGCAAATCCTTCACAAAACCACGTGTCAACTTGCCTGTCCTCTGATCTTGCTTCAACACAATATTCACTTCCACTCCTGGAACGATATTACTTCTCGTTTGTCCGTTCATGATGTCATTTCTCCCTTAAATACATAATTCCACATTGTCCTTCAAAGCTAACCGACTGTCAATGTCTAAATTTTTAGGATAGCTAATTTTTGACTTGTGTTATATAATAATAACATATTATTAAAACTGTATTAATACAATGAGCGATTTTTTTAGAAGCAAAATATGGAGCCGAAAGGAGTCATTTTATGTTAATTCCAGCCAAAGATTTTTTCGAGAATCTGCCTGTGAAGATGTGCTGCAAGTGCGGTTGCGCGATGGAGGAACAGACTGAATGTTATGAAACGCTCTGCTCCGATTGTCAAGATAACTCGATCTTCAAGTCATTTACGAACGAACAAAGCGCTCCTTGAGGGCGTTTTTTTCATTTCCGGGTACTCGTGTATTACCATTGCGCGTCTTGGGGTGTTATGATACGATTTTTTCAAATGCACCCCCTATACATGTAACCATACAGGTATTATCATGGAGAGTCGATATGTGTAGAAGCTTAGCAGTGAAGAGGAGGTAACAGAACAACAAGGATCAAATAAAGAGACTATTTAAAGACACCTTGTGGACGTTTGTAATACTTGTATTAGTCTATGTTTTTGAATTATGATGGAAGTAGAGCAAGTGTGAAAACGCTTTACTGTCTTTTTAAATTCCATCAACAAAAACGTAATCTGTACAATATGTAAGCGTTTTTTAGGGGAAATCGAACCGAGACAGAAATAATTACAAGATGGAGGAGTGCTACAGTGAGTACGCAAAATGCTGTTGCGGCAACGACAACGAACAAGACGAAATCTCCTCAAGGCAAGGAAAAAGTGTCATTATGGAAAGCGATTGTACGTTACAAGTGGCTTTACTTAATGATGGTGCCTGGAATAGTGTATTACATCGTATTCCATTACGTCCCAATGGGCGGGCTCTTGATTGCCTTCAAGAAGTACAACCTGGTGAAAGGGATTTGGGGTAGTGAATGGGCTGGCTTCGACAACTTCCGAACCGTATTCAGTTCACCGGACTTTCCGAAGCTAATTCGGAACACGCTCCTAATCAGCGTATATCGGATCGCATTCAACATGCTGCCCGACGTATTGCTTGCCCTTATTCTGAACGAAATTCGTCTCAAATGGTTTAAGAAAGCGATTCAAACGGTCACATACGGTCCTTATTTCTTATCTTGGGTTATCGTATACGGACTCACATTCTCATTCTTGGCACCGGACGCTGGGTTAATCAGCACATGGTGGAGGGATCACACAGGTGAGACGCTTAACCTCCTAACGGACAAGGATTGGTTCCGTCCTATCATTATTTTGACGGATATTTGGAAAAGTACAGGCTTCGGTGCCATTATTTATTTGGCTGCCCTAGCGACGATCAATCAGGAATTGTATGAAGCGGCTGTTGTCGATGGCGCAGGAAGATGGCGTCAAATCTGGCATATTACGCTCCCAGGTATTCGTGAAGTATTCGTTCTGCTGCTTATTTTGCGGATTGGTCACATTCTCGATGCAGGGTTCGAGCAGATTTATATCTTCTTGAATGCGCGCGTCTATGAGGTCGGAGATATTATTGACACATGGGTATTCCGACGAGGGATCGAGCAGCTGGATTTCAGCGTAGCTTCAGCCGTCAATTTCTTTAAGTCAGTCATCGGATTCGTCCTAGTCATCACAGCAAATAAGATAGCCAAAAAACTCGGCGGATCGGGAATTTGGTAAGGGAGGTAAACCATGTCATTTATATTGCAGAAAACAAAATCAGATCGCGTCGTTGACTTTATATTGTATTTAGGATTGACATTGTTCGGTCTCGCTACTTTATTCCCGCTCTACTACGTTGTTGTGATGTCATTAACGCCAATTACGGAAGTATTAAGAAATGGTGGCTTCGTCATTCTTCCTGAGAAAGTGACGTTCGAGGCGTACAAGTACATTTTCTCCAGTAACCGGGTCCCACAGGCATTGAAGATTACGATTATTGTTACAGCAGTCGGAACATTCCTGAACGTTGTAGTTACGATGTTGCTAGCGTACCCGCTCTCCAAGAAGTTTTTGCCAGGCCGCAACTATGTGCTAATGGGAATCGTGTTCACCATGTTGTTCTCCGGCGGACTTATTCCTCTATACTTGGTCGTTCGAGCAACCCATATGCTGAATACGTTGTGGGCCCTGATGATTCCAGGTCTAGTATCTGCATTCAACATGCTAATTATGAAGACGTACTTCGAGAATCTACCTGCTGAGATTGAGGAAGCAGCTAAGGTAGACGGTTGCAGCGACATGCAGACGTTATGGAAGATCGTAATTCCATTGTCCATGCCGATCGTTGCTACACTCGGATTGTTCTACGGGGTAGGTCACTGGAACTCCTACTTCGGTGGTATTATGTATTTGACTGATAAAGCACTCATGCCGATTCAGGTCGTACTGAGGAACATGATTGTGTCACCGAGCGTCAGTCAGGAGTTGGGCGTAACATCTCAAGAGTTGCAGCAACTGCCTCCAGAGACGGTGAAGATGGCAACGGTTGTAGTAGCGATTATTCCGATTATGGCGATTTATCCATTCCTGCAAAAGTATTTTGTTAAAGGGATGTTGATCGGATCGGTAAAAGGTTAAGAAAAGTAAGGTTGGGAGGGGCGCTGGCTCCTCCTTTCCTGTATCGAGAGAGAAGGGCGAACAAGCTCTTCTCTTTTTTCTATTTATAAAAATAATTTCTTGATAGAAAAAACATCCCGTGATACATTCTTAGTAAGCGATTGATTGACGATCTAAACTACTCCTCTAGGAGGGACTCGAATGACTACGATTGAACAACTTGACACACCTGCCGTCCTCATCGATCTGGACATATTGGACCGTAATTTGCGGACAACGGCAGAATTAGCCAAACAAGCGGGTGTGAAGCTCCGTCCGCATACGAAGACACACAAGAGCATTTGGATTGCCAAGGAACAAATCCGCTATGGGGCCTGCGGGATAACAGTCGCCAAGCTCGGGGAAGCCGAAGTCATGGCGGATGGAGGCATCGAAGATATTCTGATCGCCTACCCGATCGTGGGGCAGACGAAGCTGGAACGGCTCGCTCGAGTTATGAACAAAGCGAAGATTACCGTAAGTACCGACAATGTCGATGTAGCTCGTGGCTTGTCTGAGCTTGGTGTTCGTCTTGGACAGCCTGTTAGACTGTACATCGATGTGAATACAGGGCTGAACCGTTGCGGCAAGGAACCTGGTGCGGAGACGGTAGAGCTGGTGAAGCGAATGGCCGACTTGCCGGGAATAAACATCATCGGTGTTATGACGCATGCCGGTCATGCCTATGGGAAGACGAGTCGTGAGGAACTGCTTGCCGTTGCTCGGCATGAGGCGGAAAGTCTAGCAATGACGAAGCAGATGCTGAGGCAAGAAGGAATTATGATTGAGGAAGTAAGTGTAGGTTCGACTCCGACTTCCAAGTTCATAACCGAGCTGGGTGGTATTGGCATAACAGAAATGCGTCCAGGTGCATATGTGTTCGGAGACATTAGCCAGTATGTCATTGGGTTGATTGATGAATCAGAATTCGCCATGCAGGTGAAGGCGACGGTCGTCAGCAAGCCGCGCGAGGGCACGATTCTCGTAGATGCTGGGTCGAAGACGCTTACGACCGATGTGAATCCCTTGCGCAAAGGATATGGCCTCGTAAGAGGCATGGATACAGCCGTAATCGACCGACTGAGTGAAGAGCATGGCTCGATTGCTATACCGGATGGCACGGATGTTCAAATCGGGGATGCGTTGTTCATTGTGCCGAACCATTGCTGTACAGTTACCAATCTTCATAATAAGCTAACTGGCGTTCGTAACGGTGTATTTGAGAAATACATTCAAGTTGATGCCAGAGGTCAGATTCAATGATAGAGGCTGTCGATTCATAGTGGACACAGGAGTGGAAAGTGAAAAAGAGGACCCCGGCGAGTTTTGGCTTGAACCTCTATACCGCGAAATCCCTTATACAATCATAGGAGGTTCAAACAAGATGTTTGAGCTCACGGGGTCCCCGCAAAGTACTCGGCGTTATCTCCAGAGCTAGTCTTCACTTTGTGGGGTTAAAGCGTCGGGGTCCTTTTTCACTTGGAACGGCCGTTTTTGCCTCAATCAACAATGAATCGATAAGCCTGTAATAGCAACTTGCATTACCATATGATTCCACTAAGAGAGGATGTTACACCATGTCTACTCCTATTCATTCGAACATAGCACCAGAATTCCCATTACCGTTCTCGCAAGGTATCAGAGCCGGGGATTTCGTCTACATATCCGGCCAAGTTGGAGTTAATCCGGAAACTCGCGAAGTTGTGGGTAACACGGTTGAAGAACAAACGGTTCAATGCTTGCGCAATATCGAAACGATACTTGCCGCAGACGGATTGACCCTGGATCACGTCATCAAGATCACTTCGTTCGTGACCCACCTGCACGATTTCCCTGCCTACAACAAGGCGTACGAGTCGGTGTTTACCGCTCCGTACCCAACTCGTTCCAGCGTACAAGTCGGAATCGGAAGTTATTTGATCGAAATCGAAGCGATCGCCTACGTCAAGAGCAAGCGTGGCGAAGCCTAAACCTTGGAGGAACTTATGACTGTGAATTCGTTAGCAGAGCGTATTCATGCCTGGACAGTTAAGCACGAGCGAGAGACAATATTGTTGGCCCAGCAACTGGTTCAGATTCCGAGCGAGAATCATCCGCCTTTAGGTTATGAAGCAGAGGTACAGTCCTTCTATGTAAAGTATATGACCGACATGGGAGCAGACGTACAATCTTATGAGCTTAGCGAAGTAGAAGGGTTAACGGCGCACGAGTCCTACATGGCCGGAAGAAACTATGAGGGACGTCCTAACGTATGCGGCAGCTTCGCAGGGAAGGGCGGCGGTCGCTCGCTTGTCTTCTCGGGGCATGCCGATACTGTATATCAAGGCACGGAGAAATGGACATATGCACCGTTCTCCGGCGAAGTAACAGACGGCAAGCTGTATGGCCGTGGTTCCTATGATATGAAGGGCGGTATGGCTGCTGCCATCAGTGCGGTTCGCTGCTTGCAGGAGCTCGGGATTGAGCTGAACGGTGACGTTCATATTGAAAGTGTCATCGATGAAGAACATGGAGGCGCGAACGGTACATTAGCCGGACGATTGTACGGCCCTCATGCCGATATGGCGATTATACCGGAACCTACGAATCTGCGCATTAGTCCAGCCCATCTAGGGGGTGGGATCTGGAAAGCTGCTTTCACTGGGAAGAGCGGAATCGGATTCAACGGAGAAGTGCTGATCAGTGCGCTTGAGGCTATGGTGTCCTTCGCCCTATTGCTGCGCAAATTCAGTAAGCATCTGAATGAACAGTTCCCCGCACCAACTTGGTGGGAAACATCAGGCAGGACGCTCGATGTTGTGTCGCTTACGATGTTATCTGGTGATACAACACGCCAATTCCAGGAAAAGCTGCCGGAAACGGCGGAGATGAACTTCTGGATTGAAGGATTTCCCGGTATGACCGGTCAACAAATTATTGATCTATTATGGAACTTCTATGAAACGAACCTGGCTGACTATCCGGAACTAGCCGTCTGCCAACCGGTGATCACACCGAAGATCCGTTATTTGCTCGGCAGTGAGATGGGAGATAGTTCGGCTGTCGAGGAATTCCTTAATGTCGTTAATCAATCCGGACAACTGGCTCTAGGTCGCGATCCGGGGCCTAGACAAGGAACACCATTCGCTTGCGACGGTTTCATGTTCAATATATACAGCTCGACTCCGGCGTTAGTACTTGGACCATCGGGGGCGAATGCGCATGCAGCTGATGAATATATGGATCTCGCCAGCTATTCGGAACTCATTCGTTGGTATGCCGGCATAATCGCCGACTGGTGCGGTGTAGCTGAAGATCGTGGATTAGACGGAGGTGCTGGTCGATGAGCTCATCCAGTTCATCTGGCAACAAGGCGATTACAATCGCAGTCGCGGGATGCATTCACGAGACGAATACGTTCGCGCCAGGTCAGACGGGCCTTCAACCGTTCTCCTATGAATGGATTGAAGGGGAGCAAGCCTACTTGGAGCGATATACCGGCACACGCACCTCGATGGGGGGTGTCATTGACGGAGCTCGCGAGTTGGGCCTCGGCTTGGTTCCTGGTTTCTATACCCAGGCTACACCGAGCGGAATCGTGACAGACGAAGCATTCGAAGCGATTGCCGACGGTATTGCCAATTCCATCGATCCATCGGCTGATGGCGCTGTCATCATTCTGCACGGCGCGATGGTCAGCGAGTCGGAGCCGGATGCAGAAGGAGCGATCCTGCGTCGCCTCCGTGCTCGATTGGGACGGGACTTCCCACTAGCTGTGACACTCGATCTGCATGCGAATGTGACCGATGAGATCGTCGCGTTATCGGACCTGATCGTCGGCTACGACACGTATCCGCATGTCGATGTGTATGATCGTGCGGTGGAAGCGGTACACCTGCTGAACCGCGTTTTGACCGAGCAAGTGAAGCCGGTGCGCGTATTCCGTCACACCGGGCTTCTCGTAGCCCCGCAGGGGATGTTGACTGACGCGGGACCGTTCAAGCGCGTCATGGATCTTGCGTTTCGATGGGAGGAGAATCCGGCCATCCTGAACGTGACGGTCATCGGCGGCTTCCCGTTCAGCGACGTCCCGGACGCCGGGATGTCGTTCATCGTCACAGCCGACGATGACCTGGCTCTGGCGGAGCGATGCGCGCATGAGCTCGCATCGTTCGCTTGGTCGATCCGCGACGAATTCGCGGTGCGGCTTACCGCACCGGCGGATGCCGTCGCGCTCGCGGTGCGGCAGCCGGAAGGGCCGGTCATCCTGGTGGAAGGCTCCGACAACGTCGGAGGCGGTTCACCAGCGGATGGCACGCACATGCTGCCTCACTTGCTCGAGGCGAGCAAGTCGAGCCTCCTGGTGCTGTGCGACGCTGAGGCCGTTCGGCAGGCTGCCGAGATCGGCGTGGGCGGCACGCTGCGCTGCGCCGTCGGCGGCAAGTCCGACGGCTGGCATGGCGCGCCGGTGCCAATTGAAGGCCGCGTCCGCACGTTGTTCGACGGCGATTATGTTCACGTCGGCCGCTACATGACCGGCCAACGAGCCAAGATGGGGCGGACCGCCGTCGTCGAGGCCGGTCTGGTCACGATCGTGCTGACTGAGAAGCGAGTCGCGCCGTGGGACCCGGGCCATGTGCTATCGGTTGGCCTGCAGCCGAGCGCATTCCATATGATCGTGGTCAAGTCCGCGATCGCTTGGAAAACCGCTTTCGGTGACATAGCGAAGCTGGCCATCGACGTTGACACACCCGGTTGCTGCGGCGCGAATCTGCAGCTGTTCCCTTACAAGCAACTGAAGCGTCCTTTGTATCCGCTTGATCCGCAGGACTCTATACAACTACCACATACACATTCACAGGAGGACTAATCCATGAGAAACTATTCCGGATCCAAAGAAAGAATTGCGAAATCCAGGCAAGTATTGGCCGGTGGAGTGGCGAGCACGCTGCGTGGCTCTATGAAACCGACTCCGCTGTATGCGGAATCCGCATCAGGCGTCATGTTACGCGATGTGGACGGCAACGAATACATCGATTATTTGCTTGCCTACGGTCCTTCGATTCTGGGCCATGCTCATCCGGAATTAACAGAACGCATTCACAGCGCAATGAAACGCGGCTTCACATACGGGCTGCAGCATGACGGCGAGATTGAGCTGGCAAGCAAGCTAGTATCCGTGCTGCCTTGCGCCGATAAAGTCGTATTAAGCGGGACTGGAACCGAAGCTGTTATGCTCGCCCTTCGTCTGTCCCGCGCCTACACGGGTAAGACTAAAGTAATCCGCTTCCACGGGCATTACCATGGCTGGTCGGACTCGATCTTCACCTCGTTCCCGAGCCCGGATATGATGCAGAAGGCGACCGACAGCGGCAGCAGCCTCATTCCTCCTGGCACGAAGGGGCAGAGCGAGAACAGCTTGGCCGACGTTATTCTGCTTCCATGGAACGACCCTGCGGTCCTGCTGGCCACACTGGAGCAGCATGGTAGCGACATCGCCGCAGTCATCTCCGAGCCAGTTCTGTGCAATTCCGGTTGTATCCTGCCATTGCCAGGCTATCTGGAGAAAATGCGGGAGTTGACGGAGAAGCACAACGTTGTGCTCATACTCGATGAAGTCATTACCGGATTCCGTCTTGGAATTAGCGGCGCGCACGGCCGGTTCGGCATTCGTCCTGACCTCGTAACGGTCGGTAAAGCACTAGGCGGCGGAATTGCCATCAGCGGAGTGGCAGGTAACAAGGATATTATGGCGTTGATCGATCGTGAAGAAGTAAGTCATCTTGGCACATTGAACGGGAATACAGTATCCACCGCTGCTGCTTTGGCCATCATAGATATTTTAGAGCGGGATAATGCTTCAGTTTATGGTAAGATGGAAGCATTGACTGAATTCCTAGTCGCTTCGATTCGTTCATTGTTCGTCAAGCACGGCTTCCGCGGCGTTGTGAATCAGATCGGTCCTGTGTTCAATATGATGTTCATCGATCGCGACGAGGTTAAGCACTTCGACGAGTTCCAGCAGCGCAATGCCGGTCTGTATGCGAAGTTCGCCGAATTGATGCTGGAAGAGGGTGTGCTCGTCCGCCCGAACGGCTTATGGTACTTGTCCACTGTTCATGAGCAGGAGCATATCGATGCGACGATTGCGGCGATCGATAACGTATTGGGCAAGCTTAAGTCAACGCTTGGGGGAACAACGCAATGAGACTATTGGACAAAGTCGCGCTTGTAACTGGAGGTTCGCACGGCATAGGGCAAGCGATTGCGATCCAATATGCGCGTGAAGGCGCTAAGGTAGCCATCTGCGGACGCGGGAAAGCCGCCCTGGATGAGACGATCCAACTGATTACGGAAGCTGGCGGTACTGCTGTCGCATATTCGGTCGACGTTTGTAACAAGCAGCAAGTAGACGGTATGGTCGAGAGCCTTCTTGGTGAGTGGGGTTCGATTGACATTCTTGTCAACAATGCGGGCATATGTGACCCTGCTCCATTCCTCGACATTACAGAGGAGCAGTGGGACCGACATATGGAGATTAACCTGAAGGGAACGTTCCTGGTCAGTCAGGGCGTTGTCCGCTCGATGGTGAATCGAGGCATTCAGGGCTCGATCATCCATATGTCCAGCGTGAATGGTATGGCCGCCGAAGCGGATCAGGTTCACTACAATTCGACCAAGGGCGCCATGATCAGCATGGGCATGTCCATGGCGTTGGAGTTAGCTCCAATCGGGATCCGGGTCAATACCTTATGCCCAGGCTTCATCGAGACCCGACTGACCAAGCCAATGATTCAGAATGGCCCAGTCATATCCCAATACTTGAAGACCATTCCGATGAATCGAGTGGGACAACCGGACGAGATCGCATCAGCTGCTATCTTCCTGGCTTCCGACGATTCTCGGTATATGACAGGACAGACGCTTGTCATCGATGGCGGTCAGCTCATTAAGTTATCCTAAGTACTTATGCACTTATGCAACAGAAAGGAACACAAGCCATGATGAATGATGATTTCGAAGAACAAGGGACGGAGCGTCCGAACCCGACGGTCAAATCAGCCGACCGCGTGCTGGACATATTCGAGCTGTTCGCGGAGGAACAAGATACGCTTAGCTTGACGGACATTTCCCGCAAGCTGGGCATGCCGACTTCCAGCGCTTACAAGCTGCTGCAGAACTTATTGAACCGGGGTTACCTGGAAACCGATAAGCATGGCAAGACGTTCCGCCTCGGGTACAAGCTGTTCGAGATCGGGAGTAAAGTGTCGCGTAATAGCGACTATGCCACCGAATTCCAGCATGTGGCTTCGCGAATCATTAATGACATTAATGAATCTGTGTTTCTGTCGATCCGCAATGGTGACAAAGTGTTGTATATCGCCGAGAAGCAGAGCACCCATCCGGTCCGGTTCGTTTCACACCTGGGGATGCAGCTTCCTCTACACGCCACGGCGATGGGCAAAGTACTGCTTAGCGGTTTGTCTGACGATGAGGTGCTCCGGCTGTATCCGAACAACGAGCTCGGTAAGTTAACCGAACATACGTTGGCGGATATGCCGGAGCTGCTCGCTCAGCTTCGACATATTCGTCAGGAAGGTGTCGCGTTCAGCAGCGGAGAAGCGGTACAAGGGATCCGCTGTGTTGCCGCTCCTATCACGAATGCTACGGGCCAAGTGGTCGCGGCGATGAGTGTCTCGATTCCCGTATCACGGGTCGAAGAGGATACGTGGAATTTGGCCGTGAACGCGGTCCGGCAAGGGGCAAAGGAGCTCAGCATCAAGCATTATTTTCAGAAAAACTGATCGAGTTGGAGGGTCCCTCATGATTATCGATATGCACACCCACATCTGGGGAGGACGTTATGATCTGCATGCGAATGCATTGCTTACGAATTGCGACCGTTACGGTATAGATAAAGTGTTCGTATCCGGCATCGCCAGACAATATTCCACAGAAGAAGAAGTTGCTTCCCATAATGCCGATATCGTGCGCTTCAGACGTGAGAATCCTGATGTTGCGGAAGGTTATGTGTATATTAACCCGCGCCACGAGAATGCAGTTGAAGTGCTCAGGCGTGGTGTTGAATCGGACGGCATGATCGGAATGAAGCTATGGATTGCCACGTACTGCGACGATCCGACCGTATTTCCGCTAGTTGAGAAGTGTATCGAGTATAACATTCCGATTCTGCTGCATGCATTCCACAAAGCTGTCGGGCAATATCCAGATGAATCAGTTGGATTCCATGTGGCCCAGTTGGCAACCCGTTATCCGCAAGCTAAGCTGATCATGGCCCATTTCGGAGGCAACCATTACCATGGAATCAAAGCAATTCGAGAATTCCCGAATGTGGTAACGGACATCTCTGGCTCCTTATACAGACGAGAAGAGGTTGATTACGCAGTTAGACTGCTAGGGGCCGAACGTGTACTATTTGGTTCCGACATGCCGGGCTGTTCGTACATTACGAACCTTGGCCAAGTGGAAGAGGCGGACCTCACAGATGAACAACGCCATCTGATCTATGCCGGTAATGCGATCCGACTATTCGGATTGAAAACTGCAGGTTGACATAGATCTCACCAAGACCACCATTTACAAAAATGTTCCTACGCCATATAATGAAAATGATTCTCACTATCATCAGTATGATGTTGGAGAATAAAGGAATCGTTATAAGTGAGGATGACGCGTAGATGGGCGACTTGGACTTTCATTTGCTGGAGCAAAAGTTTAACATACGGACTACACAACTAGATGATGCGGTAATAACGATAGCGGCGAAGGATTTGTTACTGCCTAATCAGGCGACAACGTTCCTGAACGAATATGCGACTATACTTAGGGCGACCGACACTACAGCTGCGGCCGCTTATTTCGCTGGGAATTTTTGCGGAGTGGCGTTGGCCATGCTGTATTCAGTATCAACTTGGAACAGTACGCTGAATATGTCGTTATCGAATGAAACGATTCAGATCTATCCGGAACAATCGCGTTACAGGTATGCTTTCGTTCTCAAAGATTGGACCGTGTTAGAAGGCCCCGTCGAAGAACCGGAGCGATCCCTTTGGCGCTTACAAGCATGGACCCGCTTCTACGGAGAAACGGTGCGTCCACTTTTCGAACGTCTGTCTGCAGACTCAGGTCTGCATATAAGTCAATTGTGGGGTCAATTCCCTACCCGATTCAACTACTTCATGGCAACCCAACAACAAGAAACCTGCTCAACACGCCTGAAGAGTGATTATGAAGCGATGCTGCAAGAGCTGGAGGGGTCCGTATTCGGCTGTAGTCATAATCCATTGCAAGTCAAAATTCGTTACCTCGAAGATGCACGTAATCCGAACGAACAAGTACGTATGAAGAACGTCTGCTGCTTATACTACAAGACAGGTGAGGAACAATATTGTTATACATGCCCCAAGCTGAAGCCGGAGGAACGGGAACGGATCAAAGCGAAGCTGCAAGCCGCAAGCGTACACTGAATCGGTATTGTTGTTGTCTAGTAAAAAGAGCACCTGAGAAGGTGCTTTTTTTCATTCCCGGACATATATATGATAGCAAATTAGCTGCAAGGGAAAGGAGAAACGGTGCATGATTGTCGTGTTTCTTGTGCTCATGCTAATTATGCTAGCTTTTTTTGGCCTTGTCATTTATCTCATCTATCTCGGTATTCGCAAAGATACTACAGATTACGACTTTCAGCACATGTGGCTGGACATCAAGGTAACTCGGAAGGATATGGAATTCAAATAAGCTGAATGATCGCTTGGGAGGAGTTTGGCATGCTGCACATTATCGTATGCGTTAAGCAAGTGCCGGACAGCCGGGAAATTCGCATCGATCCGAAGACGAACACACTGATTCGTCAAGGTGTTCCGAGTATCGTGAATTTCTACGATATGCATGGACTGGAAGAGGCACTTCGTATCAAGGACGAGCAGGGAGCGCGTGTGACGGTCGTCACGATGGGGCCCCCACCGGCTGAGAAAGGGTTGAAGGAATGCATCTCGCTGGGCGCAGATGAGGCGGTTCTTGTGACAGACCGCGGGTTTGCTGGTGCTGATACGCTTGCCACGTCTTATGTAGTGGCGGAGACGATCCGTAAGGTTGAAGAGAAGTGGGGAAAGGTTGACATCGTATTCTGCGGCAAGCAAACGTTGGATGGGGATACCGGTCAAGTAGGTCCAGGCGTCGCCTGCCGGCTCGATCTGGAGCAACTCACGTACGTGAATCAAGTGCTGCGAGTAGATGAAGATGCGAGGCGCGTGACGGTACAGCGGCATCTTGAGGATGGCGTGGAAGTGGTGGAGACATCGATGCCTGTGCTCATTACAGCGTTGAAGGAGCTGAACAAAGTCAGACGCGCCTCACTTCCGGGAATGATTCGCGCTGCTCGGTACAAGCCCGTCGTGTGGACGACAGCCGATTTCCCGCATCTGGATAAGGCGAAGATCGGCTTGAAAGGCTCCCCGACGATCGTATCGAAGACGTGGGTTCCGGAAGCAAGATCCGTGAAGTCGATCCGTATTGAAGGGACGACGAACGAAGACAAGGCGGAACAGCTCATTAGCCAGCTGTGGGGCGGCACGCTACCTGATCGCCTCGGTTGGAACGTACCTACGTCGAATGAAGCTGCTGCTGAGACAAGGAGGGAATGAAATGTCTGCAGAACGAACGGAAGAGCAAATGCCGGATTGGTCAGCCTATCGCGGTGTACTGATCGTAGTGGAGCAGCGGGCGGGCCAAGCGAAGGCGGTATCCTGGCAACTGCTCGGAGAGGGCCGTAAGTTGGCTACGAAGCTGGAAGTTCCGCTGCTCGCCCTCATTATGGGCAGCGAGATTGAGCATCTGGCCCGAGAAGCCGCCGCTTATGGCGCAGATAAAGTATTCGTCTGCGACGATCCGGTGCTGAAGACATACCGGACAAGGCCATACAGCCGGGTTGTGTTGAAGTTGATCGAGGAGGAGAAACCCGAGATCGTGCTATTCGGCGCCACGGCGACAGGCCGGGACTTGGCCGGTGCGATTGGTACTCACCTGCCGACGGGATTGACGGCGGATACGACGGAGCTTGATGTGGAGCCGCCGCCGTCCCGTCTGCTGCTGGCGAGCCGTCCGGCCTTCTCGGAGAAGATGATGGCCACCATATTATGTAAGCAGTATCGACCACAGATGGCAACGGCTCGAGCCGGGGTATTCGAAGCGCTGCCTCGGGACGATTCACGTGAAGCGACTGTTGTTTCATTGGAGTGCGAATTGAAGGAAGAAGACATTGCCGCGCAGGTGCTGGACTTTATCGAAGAAACCGGGCATGTCAATCTAGAAGAGGCGGATGTCATTATCGCAGGCGGACGCGGTCTTGGCGGACCTGAGCCGTTCGCCTTGTTGAAGGAACTGGCCGATGCCCTAGGCGGTAAGGTAGGCGCTTCACGCGCAGCCGTAGATGCCGGGTGGATCAAGCACGAGCATCAGGTAGGCCAGACAGGTACAACGGTCCGGCCGAAGCTGTATTTCGCGATCGGCATATCTGGTGCGGTGCAGCATACAGTAGGCATGAGTAACTCGGACGTCGTAGTGGCGATCAATCGGGATGCGGATGCCCCGATCTTTCAATTCGCGCACTACGGCATCGTGGGGGATTTATTCCAGATCGTTCCGGCCATTACCGCAGAGGTGCGCAAGCGAAGAGGCCTGTTCGGCATAGCAGCTGATACGAAGTCGTCGAAGACGGGATAAAGAGGAGCGAACCGAAGGTGAATGAAAAATTCGATGCGATTGTAGTTGGGGCGGGCCCCGCCGGTGCGGCGGCAGCACTTACGATGGCGCGGGCAGGCTTGTCTGTCGTCCTGCTGGAGCGTGGGGAATTTCCCGGTGCCAAAAACTTGTTCGGCGGCGTATTATATCGGAAGCAGATCGAAGAGCTCGTGCCGGAATTCTGGAAGGAGAAGAATGCGCCTGTGGAGCGGCACGTCGTCGAGCAGCGTCTGTGGATGATGGGCAAAGATTCGATGGTTACACTCGGACATCGTAATGAGGCGTTCAAGGAGCCGTACAACTGCTTCACCGGCCTCCGGGTGAAGTTCGATCCTTGGTTCGCGGACAAGGCGGTTCAAGCGGGGGCCTTACCGATCTATGAGACGGTAGCAACCGAGGTCATTCGCGAAGGCGACCGGGTTGTTGGCGTCCGCACCGATCGCGAACACGGCGATTTGTACGCCGACGTTGTCATTATCGCCGATGGCGTGAATTCTTTGCTAGGCAAGGCGATGGGCATTCACCGTGAATGGAAGCCAGATGAAGTGTCGCTGGCGGTGAAGGAGATTATCTCGCTGCCGAAGGAGAAGATCGAGGATCGCTTCGGGGTGGAGGGGGACGAAGGCGTTACGATTGAGTTCATGGGCGAGACCTCGCTCGGCATGGCTGGGATGGGCTTCTTGTACACGAACAAGGATACAATCTCACTCGGCGTTGGGGTCATGGTCAACCATCTGCGTGACAAAAGGGTGAAGCCCTATGCATTGCTCGATGCGGTCAAGCAGCATCCGATGATCCGCAAGCTCATTCAAGGCGGGGAGATGAAGGAATATTCCGGCCATCTCATCCCAGAAGGCGGATACAATTCGATTCCAGCCTTGTCCGGCAGTGGCTGGTGTGTGGCGGGCGACGCGGCACAGCTTGTGAACTTCGTTCATCGCGAAGGAACGAATCTGGCTATGACGTCAGGTCGCTTGGCCGGGGAAGCGATCGTCGAAGCGAAGCTGGCAGGAGAAGATTGCTCGGCGGCGTCAATGAAACGTTACGATACGAAGATCCGCGCCTCGTTCGTGCATAAGGATTTGAAGAAATACAAAGGCATGCACGAACTGTTGAAACATGAAGACCCCGAACTGCTGTTCGATAAGCTGCCTAGAGCGTTGAACGCAGCGGCCTTGCAATTCCTGACCGTAGACGGCATCTCGAAGGCCGAGAAGCAGCGCAACGGCATTCGGATGCTGAAGGATGCGGCCGGCGGGACGATGAGTTTGCTCAAGTTAGGTTACAAAGGATGGAGGGCGATGAACGGATGAGCCAGTGCGGTGTTTCCGACAGGCTGTTTACGATCCGCTACAAGTGTGATGATAAGTCTCACCTGATCATTAAGGAATCCGATACTTGCGTCAAGTGTACGACGAAGGATTGCAATTACTTCTGCCCCTCAGATGTGTACGAGTGGGAGAAGAAGCTGAAGATCACGACAGTGGCCTTCGAGAATTGTATCGAATGCGGCACGTGCCRCATCGCCTGCCCTTCCGATAATATCGATTGGGTGTATCCGAAGGGCGGTTATGGCATTACGTATAAGTATGGTTAACGGTTTCTAGGTATAATCGAGTCCGGCCCAGCGTCGAGTTACACGGCGCTGGGCTTTCTTGTTTTTCTCATTATCTGGACTGCTTCGCTTTACAACGATTCAKGGTCAAGTTTGGCTTAGTTCGCTCCTGTATTTGACCCGATATCCACGGGGAGTGAGCCCGGTATGCTTCTTGAACAGCTTATTGTAATAGCTCAGATCGCTAATTCCGACGTCCTCGGCTATCGCGATAATTTTATTATCGGTTTCGCGAAGAAGCTTTAGCGAGGAATGAATCCGCACTTCGTTGCGGTATTCGGTAAACGTTTTCCCCATCGTCTGTTTGAATTTGAACGTAAAGCTCGATTGACTCATCCCGTACATTTGGCAAACTTGCTCCAGACTGATGTCCTGGGCGTAATGGTGGTCGAGAAACGTGCATATGGATTGGATCGCCTTGGATTGGTTCGTAAGGAGCAAGGGGGCGATGATCCGTTCCTCGTATCGGCGGCTTAGCCATACGAGCATTTCGATCAGCAGCGCTTTAATGGATATCCGGTAACCAAGCGATTTACGGTCGAACTCCTCGATGATGCGTTCCAGACGCTGCTTGATCTCCTGGCCTTCGAGAATCGACAGCTTCATATGGGATTCGAAATCGAAAGTTTGTCGGAAAAACGGTTCGACATAAAAAAAATTGAAGAAGGACGTCACATTTGACAGCGCTTGCAATTCGGTCGTTAGGAACGAAGGGAGAAAAATAACGTTGTATACGTCCAGAGGTACGTTCCCGATCACGGAGTAATCGTGTTCGACGTATGGAGGGATGACGAATATGTCGCCTTTCGAAATCGGGTAGGAGGATCCTTTGTAAAAGTGCTCGCCGCGTCCTTCGGAAACGTACACCAGCTCGATGAAATCGTGACAGTGCGGCATCCTCGGCCTTTCCGGCAAAGTTGCAAACAGGAACCCGCAGAATGGGAATTCGGCGCTCTCCAAAAATTCATCATTTGAGTAAAAACGCATCGTACAGCACCTCCGTTTACATTATAGAAGAGAAAATGGATGAATACAATGACAACGAATGAAATGCGGACGACAATTGTTATTTCAACCAAATTATATGGTGAAAAATCCAAGAATTCCCTGATCGGTTTCAGTAGACTTATAGAGTATTGATGCAAAGCATCAGCAAACATAAGGCACTGAGGTGCGGGGGGGAATGGCGAATGATGAAAAAAGGGTCGATGTTGCTAATCGTTACGCTGCTGGTTGTTTTGATTGCGGCATGCAGTAACCAAAACAAAGCGCCAGCAGACGGGTTAAAGACGGAGGGGCAGAAGGATTGGACGAAGGAGCCTGCGGAACTGGTCTTTTTCGGCATGTCGGGGGGGCTGGAAGAGGGTTGGAATGAAAAATTCGGTGACGCTTTACGCAAAAGATTTCCGAGTTATAAATTTACTTATATCCCGAGAGGCGGCAACAATACGCTCGAAAATTTTGTTACCACCGGGACGCAAGTCGATTTCGTACTCGATTCCGTCGGGAACTCGGTGAATTCGACCATACCTTCCGGTCTGATGTTCGACATATCCGAGCTGGCTCAAAAACACGGGATCGATTTGAATCGGTTCGAACCGGCCACGATCGAGGCAATGAAGCAGTTCGGGGGGATGTACGGTCTCCCGATCAACAACGGGGGGCTGGTTCTCTATTACAACAAGGACATTTTTGACAAGTTCGGCGTTTCGTACCCGAAGGACGGCATGACGTGGGACGAGGCGATCGAGATCGGCAAGAAGCTGACGCGTTCCGACAACGGCCGTCAATATATCGGCCTAGCGGCCTCGGTCCAACATGCTTTGAGCATGAACGCTTACTCGCTGCCATACGTGGATAAAACGACGGACAAAGCGGCGGTCAACAACGACAAGTATAAAAAAATTGTCGAGACGCTCGTTTTGGCGCCTGCGCAAGATCCAGGCTATAAGGAAAAGGTACGGTTATTAAAAAGAACGTTCATGAGCGACGACTATAGCAAAGATCAATACATCGCCATGTTCGTCATGAACTACGGCCTTCAAAACAATATGGAATTCGATACGTTCAATTGGGATATGGCGGCATTGCCGGTCTTCAAGGAAAATCCGGGCATCGGAACACAGCCTTACCCCGATTTCTATTTCATTACGCAGACAAGCAAGTACAAAGAACAGGCGATGGAAGTGTTGAAATACCTCACATCCGACGAAGTCCAGATGGAGATGTCCAAGAAAGGGCACGTTCCCGTTTTGAAAAACGAGAGCATTAAAAAAGCGTTTGCCCAGGACTCGAAATTCAAAAACAAAAACGTAGTCAACGCGTTATTTACGAACAAATACGCGTCGCCGATTTCTCGCACCAAGTACGACAGCAAAGTGAACGGACAGCTGCTTAGCCATGCGTACAGAGCGATACTTGGCGATGAAGATTTGAACACGGCTCTCCGATTGGCGGAGGAAGAGGCCAATAAGGCGATTGCAGCTATGAAGAAGTAAAAAAATGGCGGGAAAAGCGCTTACTCTATTGAAGGCGCAAGGGCCGAGCGGGGCTGCCCGTAATCGGTCCAGCGTTTGAATAGCAGCCGATGCTGCCGAAGGGAGAGATTGCGGATGGTTTCAAAAAAAGCCGGAAGTGAGCATGGAGACGAACAATACGGGAAGGAAGAGGCGAGAACGCAAGCAGAAGTTCAACCGGACGTAAAGATCAGCCGGAGAAAGCTGGTGGCCTCTATCGGACTTGCGGGCGCTGCGGTTGTATCGGGAGGATTGCTTAGCGCCATGGGCAGGGAGTCTTCCGTCACAGAAGCTGTCTATGGGAAAAAGGAGCCAGACCTGGGCCGCGGACCGCATACGGATGCCGACCGGGTTTCTTATCTCATTGCTCCCGGTCGGTCCGAGCGAACGGTCGGCGACAAATTGCGCGAACTTGTCAGCGTCAAAGATTTTGGTGCAAAGGGTGACGGTACCACAGATGATACGCTAGCCATCCAAGGAGCAATTGACCTTGCCATCAGCGCCGGCAACCGGGAAGTTTTTTTTCCAGGGGGGACATACCACGATGCCGGAACGTTGTCAGGCGCGTCTTCCGTTGCTTTTGTCGGGGATCGCGTAAACTTTACTTCAGGACGCTATGGGACGATAAGCTTGGCGAATACTGCGGCTGAGCTTGCAGAACTGCATCAAATGCAGACATCCGCCCGATATTTTGTGACGGCCAAAGATTCGGGAGCAATCGGGGACGGTTCGGACGAAACAGCCCTTTTGCAAGCTGCGCTCGATAATGTCCCGCAAGGCGGGGAGTTCCACTTCCCATCGGACTCGACTTTTCATTTTACCGAACTGACTGTACGGCAAGCCGAAATCAAAATAACGGGCAAAGGCGTCTTGAAAGGGAAACTTGTTATCGATGCGCCATTAACGGTAAAAGACGTCATCTTTAACATAGAAGGGGTGACGTTCGACCATGCATCGCCTCAAGATGCGATCGAAATAAGACGGGCAAGAAGAGGAATTATCTCCAAATGTATTTTCAAAAATACGGCCAAATCGGTTTTTTGCAATCCCTCGATCAGGGCGTCGGATCATTCCATCGGGCAAATTATAATCGACAATAACCATTTTTATGATGTCGATTACGCAATGTACGTATCGTTGAACGGAAACGCATCATGGCAGATTACAAACGATTGCCATTTTACGAACAATATCGTGAATGTCGCCCGGAAACAGCACGTTTACTGTGAATCTATCGATGGGTTGCTTATCAAGGATAATACGTTTTTCTTCCCGGGATTTCCAACCAAAAATCAAACCAAGAGAAACAATGTTTATATCGGGCAATCGGATTGGCTGATTATTTCGGGAAATAACATGTTCGAAGCGGGAGAAGAAGCTATAGTCTTGGATAAACCAAAACGATTCTCGATTGCGAATAATCTGTTCGCTTGGTCCGGGCAAAAAGACTTGTATGACTGTATTAAAACGACTGGGTCTTCTGCCGTTGATGGAAATATTACAGATAATGTGATCTCCAGATTTACGAAGCATGCGATTGGCGTCTATGTTTCCGGAACAGGAACGATCAACATAAAAGACAACTTGTTCGCTTACGATCCTTCCAATACCACTTATTACGGAACACCGTTGCTATCCGGCATTACCCATTACGGAATTTGCCAAGATGCTGCTTCGATGGTGACCGTTATCGAAAGCGGAAATGAATGTGTGGGCGATAAATTTTTTAATAATATTAAAGGGGCTTTCATCTCCAGCCTGAGGAGCAACTACAGCAGCGGATTTTCCAGCACCTACAGGCAAGCGCCGGTTACCGGAGTCAATACGTCAATTTTTACTTGTACCTCGTATAGAGGATCGACCTCTTCTTATGACGGTATAATCACGATAACGGCAAAAAATACGACGAATGATAACGGAAATCTGTCATCTTATGTGTTGCATGTCTTAAAGTCACCGCTCGGTATGGTCATAAATCTTATATCCGGGCAAGGCATGTTGGAAGGCTTATCTGCAAGCTGGCCCAGTTTTACCTTTGCGGTTGATACTGCTGCAAATGCTATTTTAGCGACTCCGGTTGGCGTGACGTCAGGAACATTTCATTTTTATGCAACTTATTACGGGAATATCAAATTGAAGTGACCCGCGGACAGCGTCGTTCGCAGAGAAGCCGGCTCGGTGCAACTCAGCCCGTGCCGGCGCTTTATGCCCCTCAGTGCGGATCAATGGCGCACTGAGGATTTTGTCTAAATATATGGACTGATAGGGTTCACGCCCTCATGGTATTGCGAAGTTAATTGAAGGAGCGCAGACAGTGCATAGTACAGTTTATAATAGAAGGAATATTGATTGCAGCAATGAGATCATCACGTTGCATGTAAGTCTTGAGCAGGGCACATGTAAAAAGGATGAAGAAATATATCTAGCTGATGAATTCGGGACTGCACTGCCTACCCAATGGGAAGATGACAGGACGGTTAACTTTAGATATGAAAAAAATATTGGCAGATATGAGGACGGCAGTTTGAAGAATGGAGTCATCTCCTTTATAGACAGCATTCCAGCCGCTTCTTCCAAACAATACAAGCTTGGGGTTAAAACAAAATCAGACCATGCGCAGACGCAGAATTTCTCCAGAGTTGCCGGGGATGATCCGATGTATCCAACTGGGTTTGAATATGTATTTCTGGATCAATATAAGCATGAATGCAGTATTTTTGATGTTGCCACAATAAAAAAAACCTGTGCAATCAAAGAGTCTGGCCCGATTTTTACTGAAACCGAAGAGGTATATGAGATGGAATCCACGCTGGAAGTTACTGTGCGTTACCGCTACTATGCCAATGGTCAAAGGAAAATTTATTTTTACAGCAGAGCGCTCAGAGAATTAAAGGCTGATGAAATATTGGGAATGTACGGTGTTTTGAGGCATATCCCGGCGAAGGGGAAGCTGCACGGCAAGGAAACGGATCAATATACCTGTTTGCACTGGAAACAGGGGGATTCACTATTGTGTGCGGGCATCGATTCTGTACATGGCGACAGACCCAGAACAGATTTCAGCAATCCCCACTATCCATCGTTTTCTGAAATTATAGAAGAAGAGGATGATTTAGCAATACAGGGTGGATGGCGATATGGGGCGGGAAGTAAACATTTTGCCATCTCCGAGGGAGAAGTCTTTGCCGGCTCCTTTTATCTTGATGCATCATTGAATAACAAAACTCTCAGCGAAAAAGTTGCCTCCAATGTTGTGGGCCTGGTCAGCCGCGTAGTTACAGATCCAAACAGCAAAAAGAAACTGGAGCTGCTGTTGAGGGAACTACTCGTAAAAGTGGGCGGACACTACTACCGCGCCTATGGGGGCTCCAAAAGTGCTGGGGAGAATCCTTTTTCAGTAGCATACTGCGGGAATCTAATGTTGGCCCAATTGACGGAAGACCTTAGCTTTGCCCAAGCTGTACATGATCTGGATCAAATGTGCATGGCTTATGGAGCCCATCTGGGCGGGGCAGAAATGCTAAAACGGTACAAGCAGGGAGAGCTGGGTTATCAATTCACCTCACGAATCTTTCCCGGAGCCTGGTTATGTAGCCAAATATGCCAGCGCAAGGGAGAACTGGCAACGGTGGAAAGAATGAATGATTATTTGCGGGCATATGCGGAGATGAGCTGCCTTATTGTAGAGGAAGAGGGAGCAACGCGGCTGGAATATGCACATCCCGATATTGTATCCAATTCCATTGGAGCCGGCATGAGAGCGCTCGCGATGGGCCTTTCGCTTGAGCCTGACAATGAACGCTGGAGGATAGCCTTTATACAGAATAAAAGCAATTTCAGATTATTCCACCGTTATTCGGACACAATCGTTGCGGACAGCACCAATTCGAACATCAGCCATTGCCAATATCTGCATTACGCTTTATTTGCGTTTAATGAATACATCAAATGTATTCCGTTTGCGGGGATGAACAATGAGCTTTATGCCGGTCAATATGGCTGGATGGGTTTTAACAGCGCGGGTTCTGCCAAAGAGCAGCTCTATTGTATTTCCTCTTCGAGAAGAGGAGCATCACATACGAATGCCTACCAAATCGCTATATTAATAAATGAAAAAACAGATGAGAGCTTTGAAGAAGCCTGTGCAATAGCGGGGCGGCTGCTGGAACAGGTAAATAAAGACGGCTCGCATTTTTTCCCTTTGGAGCAATGGCCGTACGATGTATCTCAAAAATATGAAGGTGCCGTTCCGTTTGAATTAGGCATTCTGGCCGAGTCCTTGTTTGAGCTGAAATTCAGGTTAGATAGAAAGGAGTGAATGCAACAATGGATTCTGCTCTTTGGACTAAGAAAAGAAGCTTGGGATAAATGACGGTGTAATCACGATAACGACAAAAAATACGACGAATGATAACGGAAATCTGTCATCTTATGTGTTGCATGTCATAAAGTCACCGCTCGGTATGGTCATAAATCTTATACCCGGGCAAGGCATGTTGGAAGGTCCTTTACATCTTCACCTCTGATTAAAGTCTGGAAATGTTCCCCTATAGGTTGCCCCGTAGCTGCGGAAACGATGCCGATGGATTGTGGATTAAGCTTTGATTTCACTCGGAGCGACGCCCCGAAATTTGCGAAATACGCTGCCCAGCTTGTCGTCCTTATAGCCGACAAGCTGGGCAGCGTTATGCACCCTGCAGCCATCCAACAGCAGCTGCTCATCGCGTCCAACTCGCTTTCTTCATTTAATTAGCCTAATAATTTTGAAACCAGTGGAGGAGCAACTCCCATACCTAGCTTAACAGGGCTGCTTCACCAATTCTACATTAGGAAACTCCATCTGTTCCATCGGTCTAATACTGGAGGAACGGAGCGCGTCATTGGCGAGTGCTGATCACAGGGATTGCCTATTTGTACAATGTCTGGTTAAGCGAGCTTCATCTATAACAAATATACGAACTACGGATTGACTTCCGGCTCGGATCGGTGGTATGCTTGTAAAAATTTACCCCCGACCCGATAAGGAGGATCACTATTGTGGCTTACTATTATACAGAACCGTCCCGCACGTTTAGCGAGTATTTACTTGTCCCGAATTTAACTACCAAGGACTGTACACCCTCTAATGTTACTTTGAAAACCCCGATCTCCAAATTCAAAGCTGGTGACAAGCCAGACCTCACCCTCAACATCCCTTTCTCCTCAGCTGTTATGCAATCTGTTTCCGATGACAATATGGCCGTAGCTCTAGCCCGCTGTGGAGGCATTTCCTTCATATTCGGTTCCCAGTCAATACGTGATCAAGCCGATATGGTGCGTAAAGTTAAAGGCTACAAGGCTGGTTTTGTCGTAAGTAGATCGAATTTGACGCCGCAGCATACACTTCGAGATGTGTTGGAACTCAAAGAGAAGACCGGCCACTCTACTGCAGCCATTACCGATGATGGAACACCTAAGGGCAAGCTGCTCGGTATCGTTACAAGCCGGGATTACAGAACGAGCCGGGATTCGATGGAGAAGCCGGTTTCCGAATTCATGACGCCGTTCTCATCGCTGATCTATGGGAAGTCGGGGATGACACTGTCTGAAGCGAACGATCTGATCTGGGAGCACAAGCTGAATTGCTTGCCCGTTGTCGATGACCAGTACAACCTGGACTATCTCGTATTCCGCAAAGATTATGATGCTCACAAGGAAAATCCGCTTGAGCTGCTGGATGGGAACAAGAGCTATATCGTAGGCGCGGGCATTAATACGAAGGATTATAAAGAACGGGTAGCTGCCCTGGTCGACGCTGGCGTAGATATACTCGTCATCGATTCATCGGATGGCTTTAGCGAGTGGCAGCGTGAAACGGTGCAATACGTCAAGTCGAACTATAATGTGAAGATCGGCGCGGGTAACGTAGTTGATCGGGAAGGGTTCCTCTATCTGGTGGAGTCCGGTGCCGATTTCGTCAAAGTGGGGATAGGCGGAGGCTCGATCTGTATCACGAGGGAACAAAAGGGGATTGGTCGTGGTCAAGCTTCTTCAATCATCGAGGTAGCGGAAGCAAGAGATCAATACTTCAAGGAAACGGGCGTGTACGTGCCGATCTGCTCCGACGGAGGCATTGTGCACGATTACCATATGACGCTAGCGTTGGCTATGGGTGCGGATTTCATCATGATGGGTCGTTATTTCGCCCGATTCGATGAAAGTCCGACGAAGAAGCTGAAGGTAGGCAACAACTTTGTGAAGGAATATTGGGCTGAAGGGTCTAATCGGGCCCGCAACTGGGAGCGGTATGACATGGGAGGCAAGCAGGGCCTCATATTCGAAGAAGGCGTAGACTCCTACGTGCCGTATGCAGGCGGATTGCGCGAAAACCTGGACAAGACGATCAGCAAAATCAAATCTACCTTGTGTAATTGCGGAGCGAAATCGATTGAGGAGTTGCAGCGCAAAGCCAGAATTTCGCTCGTATCCGCAACCAGTCTTGTAGAGGGTGGGGCGCACGACGTCATTCTGAGAGAAAGCAGCTTGTCCGAAGACTAAGATGGCAAAAGCGGACAATATGCTGTCTGTGCTTTGGATGCTGAAATCGAGCAGACGGAGAACGGCCAAAGAGCTTGCAGAAGCGTTAGAAATGAACATTCGTACCGTCTATCGGTACATCGACGCCTTATGTGCAAGTGGGGTGCCGATCATATCCGACTCTGGCCATAATGGCGGTTACAGCTTACTCCAGTCGTTCACCGATGCACCGTTGATATTCGACTTGCATGAGCAGAAGGCGCTTATCCACGCTGCACTGTTCGCTCAGGAGGCAGGATATCCGTTCGGCGATGATCTGAATCGTGCGGTATCCAAGCTGAAGATGTATACGAATGAGGAGCAATTGGATGATATTAATCGCCATCTGAAAGGCTTCGAGGTTATTAGTCCTCCGTCGAACGCTCCATTGATTACATTCCTGCAGCAGTTGGAGCAGTCGGTGGCGGATGGAGTCACGCTGTGCATGGAATATGCCAAAGGTTATGAAAATACAGCAGAAACCCGTTTTCTGAATCCATACGGTCTTGTGTATTGGAAGGGCAAGTGGTACATCATCGGCCACTGTCATCTACGAGACGCAATTCGTAGCTTCCGCGTGGATCGGATTCAAGCTTTATCGCGCACAGATCGCAGCTTCGAGAGACCTGCGGAGTTTTCAGCGAAAAGTTACTTTCTGAATAACCTCGTCGGGGAGAAGTCGGATAATGAACTGCTCACTTGCATCCGACTCCAAGGCAAACCGCAGGCCATTCAAGATCTTGGCCACCACTGGCTATTCGGACAAGCCGTTGTGGAACGCTCCACAGCGAACTTGACACTTATGCTGGATGCTCATGCGATTAGGAATATTGTGCCTTACATGCTCATTAGCTTCGGCAAGTCGATCCAAGTGCTGGAACCTTCGTCCCTGAAGGATCGTATGGCGGAGATTGCACAAGATTTGGTCGACTATTATCGGACGCCGGTTGAACAGCTATGAAAGGGATCAAAGGACCACTGGAGGTAAATAACCAGTGGTTCTTTGTCTTTGAGCAGCTTTTTGTTCTTTTTCCACAAGCAGTAGGGAACGTCGTTCCGTTATCCTCCCGATTTCATTCGATTTCAACCCCGAGAAGGAACGAGATTCCGCTAAGTGCTTGGTTTCCAGTCGAATTGCGGGTGAAAAGCCGAAATAGTGGAATGACGTTTCCTCTTGTCCACATTCTTGCACAAATTAGCTAATATAGCGGACTCTCGTTCCCTAAGTAAAGTTAAACCGTCCGGTCCCAGAGGATCGTCTGTCCGACGCAAGTGTTTCATTAGGCGCGTTCAAAAAAAGGAGAGCATCCTATATTCATAAGAGTTCATTAAGAAAAACCTAACCGATCGTATATCGGCTAGGTTTCTGGTCGTTGTATTCAACTCAAGCTCATGAGAAGGCAATCCGAGCACTAAACCGTATGGCTAATCGGGAGCAAGTAGAACAGAACAGCAACAAAGTGAGAGGCAGTTCCGCCAATGACGAAAGTGTGCCAGATCGCATGGTGATAAGGAACGCGACGCCACACATAGAACACCGTCCCTAATGAGTACAGCACGCCACCGAACACTAGCCAGAACATGCCGCCTGATGGCAGGCTGGCAGTTAAGGGTTTGATCGCTATCACGATCAGCCACCCCATTGCGAGATAGAACAAGGTGGACAAAAGGATGAAGCGATCCACGAAGAACGCTTTGAAGGCAATCCCGAATAGGGCCAATCCCCATACGATGCCGAATAACGTCCATCCGAGCGTCCCACGAATGGCTACGAGTAGGAACGGGGTGTAAGTTCCGGCTATTAGCAAATATATCGCGGAGTGATCGAGAATTTCGAATACACGCTTGGCCTTCCAATGCTGTGGGAAGGCGTGCAGCAGGGTGGAGAATGTATATAACAGCACCATCGTGGTCCCGAATATCGTAAAGCTGACGATATGCCATACATCTCCGAACAAGCTGGAATAGACGACGAGCAGGACGAGCGCAGCGATACTGAGCAGTGCTCCAATGCCGTGGCTGATTGCATTGGCAATTTCTTCTCGAAGCGAATAGGTCATTGCAGTTCCAACCTCCTTGACTTCTTGACTCCTGGTTCCGCTAGTCACTCGTTCACGATCGTGACGATCTCGTCGTCACTCGTCTCGATGAGCGGGGACAAGCGCCCTGCGCTGTCGTAGTGAATCCACAGCTGATGCAGCGCGCGCGTGCAACCCACATACAGCAGCTTGCCGTCCTGCGCATTCTCGCCATAGCGGGTGTCGTCTACATCGGTGAGAATCACCGAGTCGAACTCCAACCCCTTGGCGAGATACACCGGCAGGACGGACACGCCGCCGGCATACCGGCGCTGCGCCGCGTCGATCAGCGTGGCCTCGACACCGGCGCGGCCGAGCTCGCGGTGCAGCGCCGCGCATTCGCGTTCGGTGCGGCCGATGACCGCGACCGTAGTCGCGCCGCCCTCGTGGCTGCGAGCGATCGCGGTCGCGATCATCGCGACGCGCTTCGCGGCGGGAGCCGCGAGCAGCTTGACCTTGTCGCCGCTGCGGAACACCGGGATGGCCGGCACGGCCGAAGGGACGCTGCGCGCCAGCACGACGTTCGCGAAGTGGATGATCTCCATCGTCGAGCGGTAGCTCCGCTCCAGCTGATGGAAGGCCGTTGTGCCTTCCGGGAACAGCCCGAGCATCTCGTTCCAGTCGAGTATGCCTTGATAGGCATGTATTCCTTGGGACAAGTCACCCAGGATGGTGAAGGAGCCGCCCTTCACATGGCGGTTCAGCAAGGCTACCTGGAATGGCGAGAAGTCCTGCGCTTCATCGATCACGATATGATCGAATACCCGGTCACTGTCGATGCCGAAGAAGCGATCATGGATGTGCAGGATTGGGGCCAAATCCTCCGGTTGTACTTCGCGCTTCGCCAGTCCACGTTGGGAGGCGGCAGCAAGAGCAGGAGGGAGCGGCGAAGGCATCGCACCCTCCGAAGTGCCGTGTATGCCAAGCTTGCCGGTAAGCCATTCGGAGTAGAAGCCGAATGGGGAATGGTCAGGCCATAACTTCATATAGGAGCGAAGCTTCTGTGTCGCCTTGCTCTTGAAGTCTTTGCGACGCCCCGGGTCGCGTACGAGATCAAGCTGCATCTCAATCCAGCGTTTGATCCGAGCGTTCACGCGCTCTTTGCGCTTATATACAGGATAATGTTGATATTCGACATTAAACCAATTATGAATCGTCTTGGCATCCAACTTGGCGATATCCCAAGGTTCAAAGTCTTGTTCCGGCAAGAAATTCGCTTCATATCGGTTCAGTGCTTCGTCCAGTATGCTCATAAATCCGATCCAGCCTTTCCAGCGACCGGGTGCATACTCATCGATCTCCGGACGGTCAGGTCCAGGTGCGAACCAATGAGCAAGTCGCTCAGTGGGATTCGCTAGTTTCAGCTTATCGTCCAATATGTCGAACGCCCAGTCGGTGAACGTCGTTTGCTGAATGCTCCCGACACCGAGCTCAGGCAGTACGGATGAGATGTAGTCGAGGAACATTTGGTTTGGCGCAAAAATGATCATTCGCTCGGCCTTCACTTGATCGCGGTACTGATATAGCAGGAAGGCCAATCGATGTAGAGCTACAGTAGTTTTACCGCTTCCGGCAACACCTTGAATGACCATCGCCGTATGGCGTGCCGACCGGATGATGCGGTCCTGTTCCGCCTGAATTGTCGAGACGATATCCCGCAGCTTGTTATCCTTGTTCTCGCCCAATCGGTAGAGCAGAAACTCATCGTTGACCGATAACTGATCGCCGCCTCGAGTATATGTATCTACGACTCGCTGCAACATTTGCTTCCGCACGACCAAGTTCCGCTTCAAATAGACGAGACCGTCGATGACACCGTCCGGAGAGTCGTAGGCGGCCAGCTCATTTCCACCTGTGAAGGAGTAGAACAGACTGGCAATCGGAGCCCGCCAATCGATGACCAGAGGTTCATTCGTTTCGTCATTCTCGACACCGAACTTACCGATATACAGCGGTTGAATCCGTGTCATCCCGCTTTCCTCGAAGTCCAGGCGTCCGAAATAAGGCTCCTCGGTTGCCTTATTCAGCTGGTGCTGGGCCTGCTCGCGTATCGCGTCAAGCGCCTGTTCGGTGTAATCGTGCCCATAATAACGCGGGATGACGCTCAATTGTTTGAGTTTCGTATCGATCCAGTTCGAAGTTCGTTCCAGCTTCTCCAGCTCTTCCTGAAAAGCGTCCTGCAGCTCGGTTTCCGCGTTCATTCGTCACCATCCATTCGAAGGTACTTTCCGCTTGAAAAGATTATAATTATACCATTAATGTGACTGCTCAGCAACCTGTATGTTATCTGTATGCTATTGAGCAAAGTGTGTCTCATATCCACGAGAGCTCTGCCTTTTCCTGCGAACCGACGGGTGCTATACTTAGGCTAAACCGATTGGAGGGATACAGGCTATGAGTTCTTTATATGAAGTCAACGTAGCAACCGCAAGTGGACAATCCCGCAATATGTCCGACTACAAAGGGGACGTGCTCTTGATTGTGAATGTCGCGTCCCAGTGCGGACTGACCCCGCAGTATGCCGGCCTGGAGGAGCTCCATCAGAAGTACAAGGATCAAGGATTGCGTATCTTAGGCTTTCCTTMGAACGATTTTGCCGGGCAGGAGCCAGGTACGATGGAAGAAATTCAACAGTTCTGCTCGCTGAACTATGGGGTTACCTTCGAATTGTTTCAGAAAGTACATGCCATTGGAGCTGAGCGTCATCCGCTCTACACTTGGTTGACTACGAACTCCGACCGTCCTGATGAAGAAGTGCAGTGGAATTTCGAGAAATTCCTGATTGATCGCGAAGGCCGAATTGTAGAACGATTCAGTCCTAAGGTTGTCCCGGAGGATGAATCCCTCATCTCGGCGATCGAGCGTTCGTTGTAATTCATACACAACTTGTGCGACAAACTTTACTTAGAAGGGGAAACGAATGCGATGAAATTGGGAGTTAGCTCATACAGCTTATTGAATGCAATGAGAAATAAGGAAATGGATATCCTCGGAGCTATCGAGTGGGTGGCGAGTAATGGCGGGGAGCATATTGAGATCGTTCCGATCGAGTTCTCATTAATCGATAACCCGGAGTTGATTCAGGCGATTCGCGAGAAGGCGGCTTCCGTCGGAATTGAAGTATCGAACTACGCCATTGGAGCGAATTTCATCACCGACAGTCGGGACAAATTCGATGCTGAGATCGCTCGCGTCAAGCAACATGTCGATGTTGCAAACGGTCTTGGTGTCAAGCGCATGCGTCATGACATCGCATTCCGGCCGATTCCAGAGACGACAACAGCCAACTTCGAGCAGGACTTCCCACTCATGGTGGAAGCATGCAGTGTGATCGCCGACTACGCCGCTCAGTACGGAATTGTTACTAGTATCGAGAATCATGGCTTCTATGTGCAAGCCAGCGAACGCGTGCTTCGTCTCGTGCATGCTGTGGATCGGCCGAATTTCCGAACAACGATGGATATCGGCAATTTCTTATGCGTGGATGAGAATTCCGTAACTGCCGTGAAGAAGAGCATTTCCCAAGCTTCGATGGTTCATTTCAAAGATTTCTACGTTCGCCCTTCGTATCGCAATCCAGGTGATGGATGGTTCCAATCGTCGAGCGGCAATTACTTGCGAGGAGCCATTGTCGGTCAAGGGGACATTGATATGGTCGAAGTGATCCGCGTTGTGAAGGCTTCCGGTTACGATGGATACTTGTCTCTGGAGTTCGAAGGGAAAGAGGAGTGCAAGTGGGGGATCGCTACCGGTCTGAACAACATTCGACGGTTGTGGGATGAAGCGTGACGGTCAATCCGAGAAATCATGAACTGAATCACACCTTATTGTCTATTACCAGCTTACTTCCATCGTTAACGAAGTCCGAGAAGCGAGTAGCAGAGACCGTGCTTCAAGATCCCGAAGCTGCCGTCTACTCCTCGATCACGGATTTGGCGGAGAAGGCTGGCGTGGGAGAGACGTCTGTAATCCGATTTTGCCGTAAGCTCGGCTTCCAAGGCTATCAGGAGTTCAAGCTGTCGGTTGCCCAACACTTGACCACTCCGGAAGAGCAGATGGTAGGCGACATCGAAGAAACGGACAGCATGGCGACTTTAATCCATAAGCTGACGGCTCTTAACGCACAGAACATTCACAACAGCTCCGCGCTGCTCAGTGAACGTGCGCTCCAGGATACGATCAATCTGTTCCGTCAAGCTAGCAAAATCACGTTCATGGGGGTAGGCTCATCCGGGATTACGGCATTGGATGCGAAGTACAGGTTCTTCCGACTTGGCTTTCATGTTAGTGCGGAAACCGACACCCATACGATGCGCATGGTTGCGTCATTGGTTGGTAAGGGTGATGTCGTAATGGGCATATCCACAA
Organism: Paenibacillus sp. P4_E11; assembly: GCF_056401635.1. Classification (NCBI taxonomy): domain Bacteria; kingdom Bacillati; phylum Bacillota; class Bacilli; order Caryophanales; family Paenibacillaceae; genus Paenibacillus; species Paenibacillus sp. P4_E11. The sequence goes on from NZ_JBFUIX010000019.1 coordinate 57,483, forward strand.
CCGGGAGTACGAGAGATTTGGTCGATGCATTCCGACTGGCTAAGAGCAATGGAGCTGGAACGGTGTGTCTGACCAGTCATGCTCGTTCCCCCATTACGCAATATGCGGATATCGTGCTGTTGACGGCTTCGAAGGAAACTCCGCTGCAGGGTGGATCGTTTGCAGCGAAGCTGGCACAGATTCATGCCTTGGACATCCTGTCTACGATATTGGCATTGCAGGTCAAGGATTCCGCCTACGACTCGCTTGAGAAGACAGCAAAGTCTGTGCTGGACAAGCTTTATTAATGAAATCCCGGTAATGGGGCACTCTAAAGATTGAGCACGACGACATCATCTGAATCGTGATTCCATTACGACGTGTGTGATCGGGAGGGGATAAGTTTGGAAAGCCTCGAGCAATTTCTAACCAAGCTGCATCGCAAGCAAGCAAATGATGAACGGAACCGCAGACGGTTCGGGAACAACAAACCAGACAAGCAATTGCCAACCAAAGCTCATAGTAAAGACAACTAAGCAACACGGATTCGTCTAGCCGGAATAAGGGTCATGCAGTTGCTGCAGTCCTTATGTTCCGGCTTTCTTTGCTTGGGTGAAATGTTGTCGGATTATGGTATAATGGCAACAGGACAGGCAAAGGGGAAATGGATGGATGATCATTGTAAGAAATTTGACAAAGCAGCTAACCGATGGCACAGAGGTATTGTCCCGAATCAGCTTTCAAGCGGATAAAGGCGAATTGATCGCCGTTGTAGGCGGCAGTGGCAGCGGGAAGACGACGCTGTTGAAATGTGTGGCGTTGCGGGATAGTTGGACCGAAGGGCAGCTTATTTATGATGGCAAAGATCTTACAACCCCGAAGTGGACGGACCGGATCAAGCTGCGCAAGGAATGGGCGTTTCTTGATGAGAAGCCTTCGATGAACCCGAATTTGAGTGCGCTAAAAACGGTGTTAGGCGGCAGGTTTTTTCATACGTCTTTAATGCGCAAGCTTACATTCACTGTATCGACCGATGAGCATATTCTCGGTATGGATTTTCTGGAGAAAGTCGGGCTGTTGGATAAGGCGCATGAGAAGGTCAGTAAGTTAAGCGGCGGCGAACAGCAGCGTGTAGCGATTGCGAGAGCGCTTGCACAGGGGGCCAAAGTTATTGTCGCTGACGAGCCGATCAAAGGTCTGGACCCTGCTTCTGCAGATCGGGTGATGGCAGACTTCAAGTCGCTGTGTGTAAAGCAGAGCCTGCTTGCGGTATGCAGTATGCAGAATCTGGAGCTGGCCGAACGTTTCTCAACCCGAATCTGGGGACTTTCCCGAGGTAAAATCGTGCTCGATATTCCGGCAAGACGACTTACCCAATATGAGAAAAACTTGATCTTCTCCTAACTGGCTCACACTCATGATTCACTTTGTTGAAAGGAGACATACGAATGGATTTGCAATTAACACATAAATCAGTGCTCGTCACCGCATCCAGTAAAGGGTTAGGACGGGCCACAGCACTTGAATACGCACGCGAGGGAGCTCTCGTCACAATAGCAAGCCGAAGCATGGAGCATCTGGAGGAAGCGGCTGAACAGATCAAGCTCCAGACTGGACAGACGGTACATAAGGTTCAACTGGATGTTGCGGATCCGACCAGTATTGCAGGTGCTGTCAGATCGGCGGCAGAAGTTCACGGTGGTCTCGATGTACTCGTGACGAACGCAGGTGGACCTCCAGGCGGTTCTTTCGGCGATTTCATTGAATCTGGCGATGCTGCATGGGAAGCTGCTTTCCAGAGCAGCCTAATGAGTGTAATCCGCCTGACTCGAGAGGCTCTTCCCTACATGAAGGCGAGACAAGGCGGGAGAATTGTTAACATTAGTTCGGTGTCAATCAAGCAGCCGATTCAAGATTTGATCCTGTCCAATGTGTTCAGAGCGGGTGTCTATGCATTAACGAAGAGTTTGGCATCCGAGTATGGCCATGCCAATATATTGGTGAACACCGTCGCTCCAGGCAGAATTGCTACAGATCGGATTCGTCAATTGGATGAACGGATTGCCACGGTCAAGCAAATGAGCCAGGATCAGATAGAAGCTCAATTTCTAACCCAAATCCCAGTCGGTCGCTACGGCACGCCCGAAGAATTCGCGCGATCGGTCGTATTCCTCGGTTCATTCGCCAACACGTATGTGACTGGCCAAGCGCTTCTCGTTGATGGCGGTATGGTGAAGTCGTTATAGGTTTCACCAAGTGTCGGACAATACGGAATATTATCGGAACATTTCGCAGTTGCCAAACGGAATGTTCCGGTGTATAATACATTTCAGAAGTGACTGATATTCGGATTTGGTCATTTGGTCAACGAGTCAGCCAATCAATCAGATAGATGGGAGGTTGCAAGCATGGATCGAAGAGCCAGCATAGTGGAAGCCGCGGAGAAATCGTTCACCTTGTTCGGTTACAAGGCAACGACGATGGATCAGGTTGCGAAGATCGCCAATGTGGGGAAGGGTACGATCTATACTTTCTTCACGAACAAGGAAGAGCTATTCGACGAGATTATGCGCAAGCTGATCATCGAGATGAGATCGATCGCCGAGCGGGTACTTCAGCCCGACAAGCCTTTATTGGACAATTTGCAATCCGCTCTATACGCGCTTCTGGATTTTCGCAGGACTCATGAGCTTACGATCAAGCTGACACACGAAGTCCGGGATATGGGAACACCGCAAGCTCAGGAAGGCATTCAGCAGATTGAAACGGCTATTCTCTCCTTCATCAAGCGTAAGGTTCAGGAAGCACTAGATCGAGGAGAAATTCGGGATTGCGATCCGGAGATTACGGCATTCGTGATGCTGAAATTGTATATAGCCTTCATCTATGAGTGGGAACGAAGCCATAAACCGCTTAGTAAGGAAGAGATCTCCCAGTTGTTCCGCTTGTATTTGTTTGACGGGCTGGCTATTCAGGGTATATGAAGTCAGCTTTTTTTTAATCCTGAAATGACTATATGAGAATATCGGTCAATAAGTATTGGAGGCGTAATAGTAATGAGGCAAAGTAGAAAAAATAGTTACATGGCTGAATGGAGAACGCTGTTCAGCAACCGCAAGCTATTGATATCCGTTACCGCCGTAGCGTTAGTTCCGTTGCTCTACAGCTCACTGTTCTTATGGGCGTTCTGGGATCCTTACGCCAAGCTGGACAGCTTGCCTGTAGCCGTAGTTAATAGGGATCAAGGTGCGGTTGTGGATGGGGAGCCGATTAATGTCGGCGAGCAATTCGTTGAGAAGATCAAGGAAACGGACGGGTTCTACTGGAAGTTCGTTGATCAGCAGGAAGCGATGGACGGGTTGAAGAACAACCGCTATTATATCGGGTTGGAAATTCCAGAAGATTTCTCGGCCAAAGCGTCGGAGGTGCTGACTGAACAGCCTGCCTCAGCGTTATTCCACTTCTATCCGAATGAGAGCTACAACTTCCTGTCTTCTCAGATTGGGAAATCGGCTGTAGATCGGATGAAAGGTGAAATCTCTCAGCAATTGACTAAAACGTATGCGCAAACGATCTTCACAACGTTCACGAAGATGTCTGATGGCTTGGTGCAAGCAGCAGATGGAGCACAGAAGCTAGCGGATGGAAGCAAAGCTGTCGATGATGGCATTACTCAAGTGAATGTAAATCTAGGCAAGCTGATGGATGGCACTATTCCGATCCGCAATGGAGCAATTGATCTGAATACTGGTGCGCTTCAACTGAAGACTGGGTTGACTCAGCTTCAATCGGCAACAGCGCAGCTATCGGGGGGCTTGACCCAACTCGGCGCGGCGAATGATCAGCTCGTTCAAGGCGCCGCTCAGAGTGAAGCCGGCGCCGCTCAGCTTCACACTAATCTGGCAGGCTCCGAGCAATCGGCGGCCAAGATCAAGGAAGGTGCGGGCAGCTTGTCCGCCGGCCTGACCAAATGGGCGGAAGCCCATCCCGATCTGGCCAAGGACGATGCGCTGCAGCAGCTTATTACGGCCAGCAACCAGGTCGCAGCTGGCACGGATGCTCTAGCTGCCGGCAGCAAGCAGCTGACGGACGGCTCAGCGAAGCTGGCGGATGGAAGCAAGCAGCTGTCGCAAGGCATAAGCACATTCGGTCAGAAGCTGGGTGAAGCCGAGGTCGGCAGTGGTGCTCTAGTACAAGGCGTTCAGGCAGTGGCCAAAGGCGGTTCTGATCTTCAAAGCGGTCTCGCCCAGTTGTCTGGCGGCGTGTCGCAGCTAGCAGATGGAACGAAGCAATTGAAGGATGGAACCGATCAACTATCCAGCGGTTCGACGCAAGTGGTCACTGGATCGGGTGAGCTGTCCGGCAAGCTGAAGGAAGCCTCTTCCCAGACTTCCGATATTAAGACGACGGACGCGACTTATAATAAGTTCGCTAATCCAGTTCAAGTAGAAGAAGATAAGCTTTCCCCTGTGCCGAATTATGGTACTGGCTTCGCACCTTATTTCGTATCGTTGGGATTGTTCGTCGGTTCCTTGTTATTAACGATCGTATTGCCGCTGCGGGAAACTGCTGTTCAGCCGAAATCTGGACTCAGCTGGTTCCTTGGCAAGTGGGGCATGATGTTGTCCGTTGGTGTAATCCAGGCCGTTATTGTGGATCTGGTACTCTTGTTCGGACTGGGCATTGAGGTTCAGAGCATCCCGTACTTCATGTTGTTCAGCGTACTTGTAAGTTGGACCTTCATGGCTATTGTACAGTTTCTCGTTACAGCATTCGGTGACCCCGGCAGATTTATTGCGATTGTCATCTTGATTCTGCAGCTTACTACATCGGCTGGGACATTCCCACTGGAGCTTATCCCGGCACCGTTGCAAGCGTTAAGTAGCTGGCTGCCTATGACTTATACTGTATCAGGGTATAAAGCGGTCATATCCAGTGGTGATTATGGTTATCTGGGACACAATGTACTTGTTCTTGGAGCATTCGCAGTAGGAGCGAGCTTATTAACGCTCATGTACTTTATCATCCAATTCCGTAAGAAACATGCATCCCAGTCTGACAACCAGCCTATTGCATCATCTGTGTAAACTTAGAAACAGCCTTTTCCTTTACCGGAAGAGGCTGATCTTCGTTCAAGTTGACATGTTATTGGAACGAAAGTACAATCACTACGTATATTACTATTCCGAATACGAGAGAAGAGGATGAGAAGCATGAAATTGACTAACAAAATTGGAGTCATCGTCGACAGCTTTGGCATCGGAGTCAGAGAAGGGTTGAAGAAGGCCAAGGATGTTGGCGCAGAAGGTGTTCAAATCTATGCCGTCAGCGGAGAGATGGATCCCGCCAATCTGTCGCCTGCTCAACGAAAAGAACTGAAAGCTTACATAGATTCGCTCGGTTTGGAAATATCTGCACTATGCGGTGATCTTGGTGGACACGGTTTCCAGGATATCGCCGCTAATCCAGCCAAAGTCGAGAAGTCCAAACGCATTCTCGATCTCGCGCAAGATCTGGGTACGAACATTGTGACGACACACATTGGGATTGTGCCTTCGGATAAGAATGGGGCTGTCTTCGCTGCCATGCAGCAATCATGTGAAGAATTGAGCCAATATGCGAGCAGCATGGGCGGTTTTTTCGCGATTGAGACCGGACCTGAGACAGCTGAGCATCTGAAAGGTTTCCTCGACACGTTGAGCAGCAGAGGCGTATCGGTCAACTTCGACCCAGCCAATATGGTCATGGTGACAGGGGACGATCCGGTACAAGGTGTATACACATTGAAGGATTATATCGTGCACACGCACGTGAAGGATGGCGTTCGCTACAAGGAAGTCGATCCACGCGAAATCTATGGCGCATTAGGCTATGAGCCGATGGATCACGGCAAAATTGCTGAGATGGTGCGTTCCGGCGAAATCTTCCGCGAAGTGCCGTTGGGTGAAGGGAAAGTGGACTTCAAAGCTTATTTCCAAGCGTTGACGGACATCGGATATAAAGGATATTTGACGATCGAACGTGAAGTTGGCGACCAACCGGAGATCGATATTAGGAAAGCTGTTGACTTCATTAAGACGTATCGGTAGCATTCAAATGTTCCACAATCCGGTTTTGTTGCCAGACTTTGCGGCATGAATTCGTGTATATAACCATGCTACAATGAACGGGCACCAAACAACAAAGGCCGAAGCTAGTAGAAGCACGGGGGAACCAACTTTGGGGTGAAGCCACTATGTGGCCGGGTGATTACTCTTTGACCCGAATCCGTCAGCTAACCTCGCAGGCCGAAAAGGAGAGTGGAGTTTTTGAAGAAGTTGAACAAGCAGCTATTGGCAGGGGTATTGGCATTGGGTGTTATCGGCGGCACAGCAGGAGCTGGAGCAGCATCCGCAGCAACCTTGACTAATGGGACGACACCTACAGGGAATCAAGTTCAATGTTATTATAGCTTACAGAAAGTAGATCTTAACGATTTCCTGAATGGTAAATTCGACTTGTCGAAGCAATTGGAGCAGCTGTTTCCAGGGATGAACATCAAGTTCCCGGAATTACCAACAACTGTAACACCTGCACCAACGCCGACTCCGGTGACACCAACACCGACGCCAGCACCAGTTAAACCTACACCAACACCAGTAAAACCAACGCCTACACCAACACCAGTAAAGCCAACACCGACGCCAAGCACACCGTCGACAGGAACGGAAAGTTCTTTTGCGAATCAAGTCGTGTCGCTTGTTAATCAGGAGCGTGCCAAAGCTGGGCTTAAACCTCTTACAAGTGATGCCGCTTTGACGAATATGGCTATGGATAAAGCGAAGGATATGTATAACAAGAACTATTTCGATCACACTTCGCCTACATTCGGATCTCCATTCGACATGATGAAAACTTATAACATTTCATTCCGTTATGCGGGTGAGAACATTGCCAAGGGCCAACGTACGCCTCAGGAAGTTATGACTGCCTGGATGAACAGTGCGGGACACCGTCAGAACATCCTTAACGGGAACTTCACTAAGATTGGCGTTGCCTTCTACAACGGCGAATGGGTTCAAGAATTCACAGGTTAATAAGAAGTAATGTAAACTGAACCGTTGACGATTTCTAGTCAACGGTTTTTTTTACAGAATCAGAAAGTATAAACATCGAGAGGTTGCATCCTGATTCGGCATAAAAAGTTACCGCTAAAGACGAACCCGCTTCACCGAATTGCTCCGATAGGAGCTTTTTTTATTGTGCATCAGCATCTTCTGTTTTATCCCGAACACATGCTTAGCGGCTGGCGCTGTTGCTCTGCATATAGGAGAAGTAGGAAAACGTCATATGCCGATCCAGCGCAAAGTTGGCCGCTCCCAGTGCACCACCGACTTCTTTGAACTGCCCGGTATGGACGACAGTCGAAGCCGATAATTGACCAATTGCACGCTGCCTGATTACCCTAACGGCCGTTTGTACAAAGGTCGGGCTGTCCTTGGGTATCGGTCCGCCTAGAATAATCGCTTCCGGGTTCAACAGGTTGACCAGATTGGCCATCGTTATGCCCAAATAGGTTGCAGCACTATTAACTACTTGGATGGATAACTCATCTCCCTGCTCGGCAGCAAGACAAATCTCTTCGGCCTTCAGCATCTGTAGATCGAAGTCCGGCTTCAGATGGAGTGAGGAGCTGGCACCCATACGGAGCAGCTTCCGTGCCTCCAGTTCCATAGCGGTTGATGAGGAGAGCATTTGCAGACAGCCGGTGTTACCGCAAGGGCATAAAGGTCCGTCTACCAAAGCGGTGGTATGGCCGATTTCGCCTGCGCCGCCGATCGCACCATGTATCAGCTCACGGTTTACATAAATTCCGGCTCCGATGCCTGAATCTACACCGATGTAAATCATGTGACGATAGTTTTTGCCCGCCCCATAACGGCATTCCGAAAGTCCGCGAGCCCGGCTTCGGTTGAGTACAACGGTGGGCCAGCCGATAGCCTGTTCCAACATGGCCCCCAATTCGACCTGCTGCCAGCCTAGCACGGCTGAGCTTCGAAGCAGGCCATTGTAGGTATCGACAAGCCCAGGTATACCGATGCCCAACACCGGTATTGGACTTTTGCCTAAAGTTTTAATAAAGTTAGGGATTTCATTGGCGAGAGTCTGTACAGCAGCCTCCGGTGTAAGGGGACTGAAAGGCAGTCGCTTACTAGCCACCGTATTGCCGAGCAGATCGAAAGCGCCTAATATCCATGTCTGATGGCTAAGATCGGCACCTAATATGATATGGGAATGAGGGACGAGCTCCAGATTAGTAGCCGGACGGCCCCCTGTGGATTCACGGAGTACAGTTTCATGAACAACGCCTAGTTCAATCAGCTCGTTAATAGCGGCGGATATCGTGGCTCTGCTTAAGTCGGTCGATTGTGTCAGCTCGATGCGGGACATCGGGCCGTGAACCCTTAACATTTGAAGAATAGCGGTTTTACTGCTCTTTTGATCCAAGACCTTGCGGATGGTTTCCATAGTTATACCTCGCACATTCATTAGTCGAATCCATACATTTACAATAACAAAATCAGGTAAATATAGCAATGGGGGGTGGGATGTAATGTAGAAAATTATACATTATAAATGAATTATTTGCGCATTTTATTCGCGATAAATGATAATTTACAAGGACTTAAGATTATATATTGACATAAGTTTCGTTGCTGGCGTATGATTTAGGCAATGGAAGATGATGGTCATCTCTCAAACGTTAGGAGGGCCAGTGAATGTTTCCGAAACCTTTAATCATCCCGCCAAGTGAGCATCCCCGATTGTTTGTACGCAAGCAGCACCTTCAGGAGCTGAGGGATAAGATGAGCCGACCTGAAATGAAACAGGCTTGGGATAGGCTGGTAGCGTATAGTCAATTCGGTATGGATGAGGTGAATGCCGAACATTGCCCCGGGGATGTATACGTCATGGAAGCTTGCGCGCTGAATTATTTATTGCACGAGGACCGCGAGGCAGGTTTAAAAGCTAAAAAGATAGCGCTTACTTCAATAACAAAACATTTTAATTCGAGTTATCAGGATATCTCGAGAGAGATTGGCCGTCTTATGCTTGCTGGAGCTATCGTGTATGATTGGTGCTTCGATCTAGTGACGGACGAGGAGCGGACATTTCTAATCGGACATTTCAAACGTTTGGCAGCGCAGCTCGAATGCGGATATCCTCCGTTAAAAGAAGGCGCTTTCGTCGGCCACAGCTGCGAGTGGATGATTCAACGCGACATGTTGGGGACAGGCATAGCCATTTATGACGAAGACCCGGAGATGTATGATTTGGCAGCAGGCCGAGTGTTGAACCAGATGGTGCCGGCGCGCAATTTCTTCTATCCTTCCGGCTGGCATCATCAAGGGGATGGCTATGGCGGCGTACGCTTTCAAGGGGAATTGTTCCCAACGTGGATGTTCGACCGGATGGGATTTGGCAATGTATACGATGCTTCGCAGCGCGAAGTCGGCTACCAGTGGATTTACACGAGGCGTCCAGACGGGAAGCTATTGCGGGACGGGGATACGACCCCTGTGATGCTGAGTCAGACGAAGTATACGAGGCTGCATTTTATTTATTTGCTGCTAGGCGGCTATTACAAAGATCCTTACTTTGTATACCAGCAACATAAGGACGAAGGGCGATTTCAGGATAAAGATGTGCTCTTCGCCTTCCTGTTCGCCGATCCGTCTGTGGAAGCGAAGCCGTTGGAGGAACTGCCTTTAACCCGCTATTTCGGAGCTCCAACCGGAGTTATGGTAGCGCGTACAAGTTGGGAAGACGGCATAGACTCCAAGACGGTCGTCGCGGAAATGAAGGTGGGCATGTACCAGTACAATAACCACCAGCATTTGGACGCGGGGGCGTTTCAATTGTATTACAAGGGCAACTTGGCCATCGATTCGGGATCTTACAAAGGTTCATCGGGCAAATATCACTCTCCACATAACAAGTACTACTTCAAGCGTACGATCGCGCACAATACGATGCTGGTCTATGACCCTGACGAACTCCAGCAATATCCATATGTCAAGGATGGCGGGCTTGTATGGCCTAATGTGAATGACGGCGGGCAGCGCTGGCCGAATGAGGGACGTCCGCCGCTCACGCTGGATGATTTGCTGACTAAAGATTTCAAGCGTGCAGAAGTATTAGCCCATGCTGTCGGACCGGATCCGATTAAGCCCGATTACTCCTACCTTAAGGGAGATATAACGGCAGCTTATTCGAACAAAATGAAGCAGTTCCAGCGTTCGTTCCTGTTCCTGAACTTCAAGGATGACAGGCATCCGGCGGTGCTAATCGTATTCGATCGCGTAGTGTCTGCGAACCCCGACTTCAAGAAGTATTGGCTGCTGCATAGCATCGAGGAACCGAACGTTGAAGGCAGTCGCACGGTCATATCGCGAAGTGAAGACGGTTACAACGGGCAGTTGATCAACGATACGCTGCTGCCGGAGAAGAATAATCAGGAGATTGTGAAAGTCGGCGGTCCAGGCAAAGAGTATTGGGTGTTCGGTACCAACTTCGTCAACGATTTTCCCGGCACAAAAGAGCAAGGGGAATGGCGCATCGAAGTCAGTCCGCGTGAACCTGCAGAAGAGGATTTTTTCCTAAACGTGATGCAGGTGAAAGACAACGACGGTTCGGCGGCACTCGCTTCGGAGAAAGTGAAAGGGGAGACGTTGGTCGGCGCGATCATTCACGATTGGGTTGTTCTGTTCGGCAAAAGTGGACAGCGCTTACAGGAGGACACGATGCTCCCGGCAATTTCGAACGTATCGGTACATAACGGATCCGCATTGAACTACATAGTGACCGACCTCGCGGTAGGCCTATGGGCAGTGGAACTGGAGCTCGCCGCTGGCGTTGGCGCGGAGCGGGAGTGGCAGCATGTGATTACTCATGAAGTGACCGAAGCGAGCGGCGTCCTGCAATGGCAGACGAAGGCGGGGCCCGGACGGCTCAGATTAAATTACCGTGGACGTACCAACCCAGGAGAGCGGAGTGAGGGGAAACCCCATGAGTGATAGGCCGAATGTGGTGATTATTATGGCTGATCAGCTGCGATGGGACGCTCTTGGCGCACATACGCCGAACATCAATCAATTGAAGGCGGAGAGTGTCGTTTTTGATCGGGCCTACTGTGCATCGCCGTTATGCGTTCCGGCCCGGGGAGCTTTTTTTACGGGGAAATATCCGAATATAACAGGATCGCTGATCAATCCGTGGACGGAGCAAGAGAAGCAGCACGGCATGGTTCGTACCGAGCACGCGAATCTATATCAGCTGCTGGAGGATGAATGGGACAGCTGGCATACCGGCAAACAGCATCTTTTTACAGAGCCGAAATTAGAGAGCAGCCTGGATAGCAAGACACACTGGCTTCAGCTGGAGCAGCGCTATGAAGCATTCTTGAAGGCGAGTGGCAAGAAAAAGCCGGGTGGGCCGGCGTTTCAAGGCCTCGTCCCCGAGCTTGCTTACGGTAGAGTAACAAGGAAACGCAAGTATTCGATTCCGACAGTAGGACGATATGCAGAGGGCCTTGACTTCTTTTATGACGGCTTCATTCTTAACGATTCGCTGGAGGCGATTCGGCAGAGAGACCGCAGCAAGCCTTTTGCATTGAACACGATGTTCCTTGCCCCGCACCCACCACTTGACATTCCAGAGCCGTGGTATTCGATGATTCGGGATGTGGAGCTCTCGGATAATGTCGGCGTGTGGGGCGACAATCAGTCTCCGCTGCAGTTGTACAACTTGCCGGGGATGCTCGGTGCATCGTATACGCGGGAGGAATGGAAACGGATATGGCAAGTGTATATGGGACTTGTCGCGCTGCTTGACCATTGTGTAGGGAAGCTCGTTACCGAGCTGAAGCAGCAGGGTCTCTACGACAACACGCTGATCCTGTTCGCAAGCGATCATGGGGAAATGCTCGGTTCCCATCGGCTCTGGCAAAAAATGTGCATGTACGAGGAATCGGTGAGAACACCCCTGTTCATGAAGTTTCCTACCGGCTTCACACCTGCGTTGAACCGTTCCGACGAACTGGTCAGCAGTGTAGATGTGCTACCGACGATCTGCGATTATCTTGGTATCGAGACGCCTCAAGCCGTGTCCGGCATTTCCTTAATGCCGCTCATTCGAGGAGAACAGGAGCGGCTGGAACGCGATCGGATATTCATCCAGTTCGACGGCAATGGAGCGCGAAGCAACTTCCAACGATGCGTGCTGGAGGGCCCATACAAGCTGATCGTCGATATGTTCAAGGATGAAATGTTCATCGAGCTGTACGATGTGGCGAACGATTCGCTGGAAATGAACAATCTTGCCTTCCAGACGAAAGACAACGGCAGCCGTATCGAGAGCATGCTGGGAAGCTTAAGAGCGTATATGCATGTGACGAACGACCTGTTGGATTTGCCCGAGGATGTATACGATCGATTCATTGCCGATTATGCGGAATTCAAAGGGTAGTTGAAGGGGAGAAGAAAATGAGGGTTCTCAAGCCGTACAAATATGTCTTCGTATCGCTCCTGTTGCTGGGTGTAACCACGATATCTGCATGCTCAGGTGGTACTGACAATATGGCCATGCCGACTAGCGCCCTGCCAACTACCGCCCATCCATCCCCAGCATTCGCGCCTTACACGGGAAAACCACCCGATGCGGAATTGATCATCGCTGATCTGCAACGGAACAACCCGAAGCAGCAGCATCCGCGGTTGTTTGCAACGGCCAATACGTTTGCCTCGCTGAAGGAAGGAGTGAAGAGCGATCCGCTCTTGCGAAAATGGTACGGCGACCTGCAGAAAATGACAGACAAAACATTAACCAAGCCGGTCGGCACCTATGAAACCCCCGACGGCCGAAGAATGCTGTCTGCCAGAGAGGCACGCCCGATCATCGAGCAAAATGCGATGATGTACAAGTTGAGCGGAGAGGAGAAGTACGCGAAGCGGGCGCTTCAGGAAATGATGGCGCTGGTAGCTTTTCCCGACTGGAACGATAAGAAGGAGTTTCTTAACACCGCCGAAATAACCGCTGGGATGGGGATCGGCTATGACTGGCTCTACGATTACTTGACACAGGAGCAGCGGGATTCCATACGTAAGGCGATAGTGGAGAAAGGGCTGCAGAAGGCGCTGGACGCCCATAACAATAAAGTGTGGTGGAGCGTCAGATCAGATCCTGTCAACAACTGGAGTGCCGTCTGCAACGGCGGCATCATTGTAGGGGCGCTGGCGATCGGTGATGAGGAGAAGGAGAAAGCTCTCTCCGGAGAGATCATCGCCAAGTCGCTGCAATCGGTGCAGAAGATTATCTTGAGTCACTGGGAGCCGGACGGTGGTTGGAGCGAAGGCCCCGGCTACTGGCGCTACATGATGGAGTACACCGTCAGCTACATAGCGGCTCTGCAGACCGCAATGGGTACGACATACGGTCATTCGCAAACACCGGGTTTGCACAAAACGGCCTACTTCCCGGTTTATATTACCGGTCCGCAAGGGACGTTCAACTTTGCCGACGGCAACACCGGCAAAATGAAAATTCCGGAGCTGTTCTGGCTCGCCAAAGCGACGAACGATCCTAAGCTGGCCGGACAGCGTATCGCTATGATGGAGGATGCTAAGCAGGCCGGAGGCGTATACGACTTGCTCTGGTACGATCCGAAGTTCCGCGATGATAATATGACGTTGCCTACCGATCAATATTACCGCAATGCGGAGCTGGTTACATTGCGCAGCAAGTGGAATGATTCTACAGCGGCTTTTGTCGGGTTTAAGGCGGGCACCGCTATTGCGAGTCATTCGCATTCCGATATTGGCGAGTTCGTGTTCCACGCGAATGGAGAGCAGTGGGCAATTGATCCGGGTACGGAAGACTACAACTTACCGGGGTACTTCAATTACGACAAGGAGCGCTATACCTATTACCGATTGAAGCCGGAAGGACACAACACGATTGTGATCAACCCGGATAAGGGGTTTCAACAGGAACCGACTTCTATTAGCAAAATCACCAGTTACGTATCGAAGCCTCAGGGGGCATTCGCGATTGCCGATATGCTGCCTGCTTATTCCAGAAATGCCGAAGCTGTGAAGCGCGGCGTGATGTTAGCAGACCGTAAACGGCTGCTTGTCGAAGATGAGATTCAGACCAAAGCACCGTCCACCGTTTGGTGGTTCATGCATACGAGAGCATCCATTCAAGTAGCGGAAGACGGGAAATCCGCATTGCTGACACAAAATGGTAAACGGTTGTGGGTGGCGATGACTTCTCCGACAGAATCACCGATTCAAGGCAGGTTTCAAGTTATGGAGGCGAAGCCGTTTCCGGAGTCAATGAACCCGCAAGGGCAGACCGACAACAACGGGATTAGGAAGCTGGCCATCAAGCTGGACAACGTAACCAACGTGCGATTCGTCGTGGAACTCGTAGCGCTTGAGTCAGGTGAGGCCGTTCCTTCAACAGGTCATGCTTATGTACAGCTCACCCAATGGCAATTACCCGATGGTAAGTAACGATGCATGAATAGGGGGGTATTTCTGGTGATGAAGAGAAGCGTAACGATATTAAGTGTGGTTAGTTTGGCGGTGGCAATATCCGGTTGCAGTAAAGATAAGGTGAGTGAGGGGCCCAAGACAGTCGAAACCAAAGAGCCGGTTAATCTGATCGTGTACAGCTACAGCTCAGGAATTCAAGACTCGGAGTTCGAGAAGTTTTTTGTCCAGCCCGTTCAAAAGAAGTACCCGAATATTACCATGCAGCTCGTCTCTCGCGCTGGAGACCAGAATACACCCGAACAGATTATCACTTCCGGCAATTTGCCTGATCTGATCTTGACAAGCAACGTCTACATCGGCATGTTCAACAAACTGGGACTCGGTATGGACTTGAATGATTTGGCGAAGAAAAACAATCTCAACTTTGACCGCTTTGACCCTGTAGGCATGGAGGCCATTAAGCAGTTCGGGGATAAAGGTGAAGTGTATGCCGTCCCCTTCTCGATGAACTACGGAATGATGATTTACAACAAAGACATTTTCGATAAATTCGGGGTTCCCTATCCTCAAGACGGCATGACATGGGACCAAACGATTGAGATTGCCCAAAAGCTGACACGTAAAGAACAGGGCGTCCAGTATATTGGCCTCGATCCGGACTATCCGGAGAACATGACGAGGCAGTACTCGCTGCCTTATGTCGACGAGAAAGAAGAAAAGCCGCAGATCAATACACCGGGCTATAAAACCGTTTTGTCCAAACTAAAAGCGATTTATGAAATCCCCGGTTTCATCGGTGAGAAAAACAAATTTATGTACACGACCGACGGTTTCTTCAAGGATCGGAGTTTGGCCATGTATCCGGTTTGGGGCGATGGGGTTGTCGGCACGATTGAGGACCTGATGCAACAAGGGAAACCTGTCAACTGGGATATGGTCACTTATCCGAGTATGGAGGACCGACCGGGCGTGGGTAAACCTGTCGATCTACATTTAATGATGCTTTCCCCGAAGAGCAAGCATCAGGCAGAAGCGTTCCAAGTCATTTCCACGATGGTTTCCGAAGAGGCGCAGATTGTGATGAACAAAACGGGTCGGATGACGTCTCTTAACAACGATGCGGTGAAGAAAACATACGCTTCCGAACTGAAAAGCTTCCAAGGCAAAAACGTCCAGGCGGTGTTCAAGTCCAAGCAGGCTCCGATCGTGAAACCGACCGATTACGACCTGCCGTTCAAACAGTTGATTCGTGACGGAGTCAAAGATATGGCGCAAAACAAAAAGGACGTCAATACCGTGCTAAGAGAAATACAGGAAAAGGCAGAAAAAGCGATGGCGGACATCAAAAAAGCGAAATAGACGCTGGCGCCATTTGAAAAAGGAGGCCGCAACCATGTATCCAGCACCGCCGCATACGCCGCCGCAAGAACATCCGCGCTTATTACTGCGAAACAAAGATCTGTCCGGATTAAGAGAGAAGAGATCGAAGCCGGAGATGAAGCAAGTGTGGGAGCGACTGGTGATCTTCAGTCAAGTTGACATTCATGATGCTAATAACTGTGAAAAGCCTGACGATGTGTACCTGATCGAAGCCAATGCCTTAATGTATGTTCTTGATGACAATAAG
This sequence comes from Paenibacillus sp. P4_E11, assembly GCF_056401635.1. Lineage (NCBI taxonomy): Bacteria > Bacillati > Bacillota > Bacilli > Caryophanales > Paenibacillaceae > Paenibacillus > Paenibacillus sp. P4_E11. The sequence continues at coordinate 73,626 of NZ_JBFUIX010000019.1, forward strand.
GAAGCCGGTCTGCGTGCCAAGACTCTTGCGCTTAGCAGTATTAAGAAGTCGTTTAACCCGACCTTCCAAGACATTTCCAGGTCGATTGGCCGGCTTATGCTGTCGGCTGCAGTCGTCTACGACTGGTGCCGTGACCTTCTGAATGATGCGGAGAGGAAGTTCATGATCGGCCATTTCAAGCGGTTGGCCTCTATGATGGAATGCGGGTTTCCACCGAAGAAGGAAGGCTCGATCGTCGGCCATACTAGCGAATGGATGCTCATGCGTGACCTCATCGGGACGGGTATTGCCATCTATGACGAGGATCCTGAGATTTACGACGTAGCGGCAGGCCGTTTCTATGCGGAGATGGTGCCGGCGCGCAATTTCTTTTACCCTTCCGGCTGGCATCATCAGGGCGACAATTACGGGACGTACCGCTATCAAGCCGAACTGTACGCCACATGGATTCTAGACCGAATGGGAGCAGGAAATCCCTATGACCCTTCACAGGAAGAGGTCGGCTACCAATGGATTTACACCCGCCGTCCGGATGGCAAGCTGCTTCGCGACGGAGACAGCGATAATCCGCTATATGCAGAGCAGCAATATATTAAACTGTTCCCGCTTGTGTATATGATGGCAGGCAGCTATTACGATAATCCTTACTTTATGGATCAACAGTTCCGTGAATTTACTACCATTCCGGATATGTACGTTTTCCACGCGTTCCTGTTCTATAACCCGGATGTACAGTCAAAGTCGATCAAGGAGCTGCCGCTTACCCGTTACTTCGGTTCACCGACAGGGATTATGATTGCACGGACCGGCTGGGACGAAGGAATGGACCGGAGCTCGTCGACGGTGGTGGCCGAAATGCGCGTGGGGGAATACCAGTACAACAACCATCAGCATTTGGATGCAGGCGCGTTCCAGCTGTATTACAAAGGCTACTTGGCTATCGACTCGGGTATTTATAAAGGCTCGTCCGGCAAGTATCATTCTCCACACAACAAGTATTACTTTAAGCGGACGATCGCGCATAATACGGTTCTGGTCTACGATCCCGACGAGCTGAAGATGTACCCATACGTCAAGGACGGCGGCCTTGTGTGGCCGAATGTGAACGATGGCGGGCAGCGCTGGCCGAATGAGGGACGACCGCCGCTTAAGCTGGATGACCTGCTGAACCAAGATTTCAAGCGTGGCGAAGTGCTGGCACATGCTTATGGACCGGATCCGATGCAGCCGGATTTCTCTTATTTGAAAGGTGATATCACCGCCGCTTATTCGGACAAAATGAAGCAATTCCAGCGTTCGTTCCTGTTCCTGAATTTCAAGGATTCAGAGCATCCGGCAGCGCTCGTGGTGTACGACCGCGTAGTGTCCGCGAACCCTGCTTTCAAGAAATATTGGCTGCTGCACAGTGTGGAGGAGCCGCAAGTAGATGGCAGCCGCACGGTCATCTCGCGCAGCGAGGACGGTTACAACGGGCAGTTGATCAACGATACACTGCTGCCGGAGGCGGACAATCAAGACATCGTATCCATAGGCGGGCCGGGCAAGGAATTCTGGGTATTCGGCACCAACTACATTAACGATTTCCCTAGCACGAAGGAGCAAGGCGCATGGCGTATCGATGTGAGTCCACGCAAGCCTGCTGAGCAGGACTTCTTCTTGAACGTAATGCAGATGAAGGATATCGACGGCCCGGCTGCGCTTGAATCCGAGAAGATGGAAACGGAGGCGTTAGTAGGTGCGAAGATCAAGGACTGGATCGTCCTGTTCAGCAAAAGCGGGGAGCGGCTGCAGGAGGAGTTGGTTGTGCCCGTATCGGCGTCTGTGTTAGCGACAACGGGTCCGCTGAGCAGCGTCATAGCTGACCTTGCGGCTGGCACTTGGACTGTTGAGCAGGGCGGCGTGAGTGAGACGTACGAGGTAAGTGAAGAAAGCGGAGTCCTTCATATGACTGGAGTCACGGCTGCTGTTCGTCTGATTCCTCCTGCCGCTAAGACGGATGGAAAGGAGTAATTGTACAGGATGAGAAATTTAAGCGATGTGTTTTCCCCAGAGGAACTTGCGGCTAAGCTGCTATCCAATACGGCATACCGTCCTTTTCCGGATATCGATCAAAGAAGGGAGTGGGACGGTCTGCCTGTCGAGCTTCGTCAGTCGATCATTGCGGAGGGCGAAACGTATCTGGCTTATCTATGGCCGGCGCTGACCGCATCAATGTATATGGAATTTATGCACAATGGCAACCGTTCACGGTACGACGGGCCGTATCATCTGCGGAGGCGAGCCGTAACAAGTCTTGCTCTTGCGGAGTGTGTAGAGAACAAGGGACGTTTTCTTGAAGATCTCGTCAACGGCATCTGGCTCATCAGTGAAGAGTCCAGTTGGGTCATCTCCGCTCATAACCGGATGACCCAGAAGAGGCACTCTAGTCTGCCGGATACGGCGAGCCAGCCGGGAATCGATCTGTTCGCCGCCGAGACCGGCAATTTGTTCGCCTGGCTGCACTACTTGCTGCGGTCGGCATTGGACCGAATGAACCCGCTTATTGGCGAACGGATTGTCCATGAGCTGCGCCGCCGCATTCTCGACCCATACTTGCAGCGCGACGATTGCTGGTGGATGGGCTTGAAGGAGCGGGAGAAGCGGCTGAACAACTGGACGACATGGTGTACCTCCAATTGCTTAAGCGCCTTTCTATTGGTGGAGGAGGATGCCGAACGAAGGAAACAAGCTGTACTGAAGGCCATGAACAGCATCGATCGCTACCTCTCGATGCATCCGGCCGACGGCGGGTGCGACGAAGGCCCAGGCTATTGGAATAAAGCGGGTGGCTCGCTGTTTGACTGCCTGGAATTGTTGAATACAGCTACTGGCGGGCAGTTCAATCTGTACGCAGAGCCTCTCATTCAGAACATCGGTCGGTATATCTACAAAGTACATATTCATGACCGGTATTTTCTTAATTTTGCCGATGGACCGCATCGGATTACGGTCGAGGAAGATGTGGTGTATCGATTTGGCAAGCGGATCGGCGACGATAGCATGATGGCTCTCGGTACGGCCGTTCACCATATGCTCCGCTCCGAGGGCTGGAAGAACATGAAGTTTCTGTCTTTCCTCCGTGTGCTCCCGGCGCTGTTCAATTACGACAACATCGAGAGCGAGAGCCTGATACTAACTTTTCGAAAGGAAATGTGGATGGACGGCATTCAGGTGATGGCAGCGCGTGAGACCGAGTCGTCGGATCGCGGACTGTATGTCGCGATGAAGGGCGGTCATAATCAGGAAAGCCACAATCATAACGACGTCGGCCATTTCGTCGTCTATGTAGACGGATTGCCGGTGCTGATCGATGTCGGAGTGGAGGAGTATATGGCCCGAACGTTCAACTCGCAGCGTTACGAGATTTGGACGATGCAGTCCGGCTATCACAGTCTTCCGACGATTAACGGCTTCATGCAGAATGACGGTAGCACGTACAAGGCTACGGAAGCACATTATGAAGCGGCGGACGACAGCTCGCAGCTAACACTGGATCTGGCTTCGGCTTACCTGCCTGAAGCGGGTATCACATCCTGGATCCGCAGCTGTCGGCTAACTAGAACTCCGCAGGCGGTCGTCGAGCTGGAGGAGTGCTATGCATTCGCCCAACCGGCGGATTGCCGGTTTACGCTGAATTATATGACATGCTGCCAGCCTGATGTAGGGGATAACGGACTTGTCGTCTTCCGCCGCAGCGGCCAAGAGGAGCTGCAGATGGAATATGATGCAACGCAGTTCGTAGCCTCCGTCGAGACCATTACGCTCCAAGACAAGAAGCTTCGCAACGCGTGGGGCGAATGTTTGTACCGGATCGTACTGACGCCGGCACAATATCAACAAAATGGCAGGCACTTTATTCGCTTTCGTCAAGCTTAACAACTTCAACCAATAAACCATTTAGAGAGGATCAACTTTATGCCATTATACTGGGGAGATTTACACAACCACTGCGGAATTAGCTACGGATTTGGAGGATTGGAGAATGCTCTGCTGGCGGCTCGAAGCCAGCTCGATTTTTGCGCGATTATAGGTCACGCTTCTTGGTACGACATGCCGGCCCGTACGGAGGGCCTTGAATATTTGGTAGATTTCCACAATGAAGGCTTCGCCAAGCTTCGCGGCCATTGGGAGCAAGTGCGCGAAACTGTAAAAAACTTCAACGTGCCTGGTGAGTTCGTCACCTTCCAAGGTTATGAAGCGCACTCGAGTCATTATGGCGACCATCATTTCTTGTCTCCTGACGACGATCTTCCGCTCGTCGGAGGAGAATCACCCGCAGCGATCATCGATAAACTGGCGCCTCGTCGTGTGATTGCCGTTCCGCATCATGTTGGTTACACACCAGGATACCGCGGAGGCAACTGGGATAGCTTCGATACAGCCATCAGTCCGATTGTGGAAGTATACTCGAAGCACGGCAGCGGGATATCCGACCAAAGCTTGTATCCCTATTACCACGACATGGGGCCGAGGGATTCCCGAAGCAGTGTCTATGCAGCATTGGCAAGGAAGCATCGCTTCGGCTTTGTCGGCTCTACCGACCATCACGCCGGATACCCCGGCTCCTACGGGGACGGCCGCTTGGCGGTAATGGCCGACTCGAAGACACGTGAAGCGATATGGGAAGCGATTCTGGCCCGCAGGACGTATGCGGTCACGGGCGACAAGATTGCATGCCGTTTCACTATGAACGGAGTGCCTATGGGTAGCGAGGTGCAGGCCAATGAGCGTCATTTCGAATTGGATGTAACGGCGTGCGATCAAATCGACAAAGTTGTAGTCTATAAAAACTTGCAGCCATGGAAAGTCATCAACGGCGAAACGCTCATCAGCCAAGGCACGGGTACGGGGAAAGCAGCCGGCAAATATAAAGTGAGAGTCGAAATGGGCTGGGGCAACAATAAAAGCGGCTTCAAATGGCACGGAACCGCCGATGTGCGGGGTGGCAAGCTTGCCTCCGTAGAAACGTGCTTCCGCGGTCGCAGCGTACTCGCTCCTACACCTGAACTGAAGGACGATCCTTCGATGAATGCACTCGGCAATCAGCTCATCAGCCAATCGGAGGCTTCCGTGGAATGGAGCTGTACGACGTTTAAAAACCCGACGACCTTGCACCCTCATACAGCTGCTCTCATTCTGGAAATCGAGGGCAATGCGGAAACCGAGCTTTACGTGCAATTGAACGGTGCGGAGATGAAGGTTACCGTGGGTGAGCTGCTGGGCGGCAACCGCACGCAGCATCTGCAGCCATACAATTCCGAAGCGATCGTGCTGCATCGAGCCATTCCGCAGCAGGCCTACACCGTGAATGATGCCTGGACGGACACTACTGTCGAATCGGAATGCGATGTGTACCATGTGGAAATCAGACAGATTAACGGCCAATGCGCCTGGATATCTCCAATTTACGCGCTTGCCTAAACGTCAAACGGCATAGGAGAAACGAACGATGAACCGACCGAACATTGTGTTTATCATGAGCGATGACCACGCTGCGCATGCCATGAGCTGCTACGGAAGCCGAATCAATCAGACACCGAATTTGGACCGGATTGCGAATGAAGGGATGCGCTTCGACAATTGCTTTTGCACCAATGCGATTTGCGCTCCCAGCCGGGCTGCTATATTAACGGGCTTGTACAATCACTTAAATGGAGTGCAGACGCTGGGAGATAAGTTTGACGGCCGCCAACAGACCGTATCTAAGCTGCTGCAAGAGGAAGGTTACCAAACCGCAATCATCGGCAAATGGCACTTGGGTCATGGTGGCAACAGCGATCCAACCGGCTTTGATTACTGGAATGTACTCCCTGGCCAGGGGGATTACCATAATCCTACATTTATCGAGATGGGCACGGAAACCCAATATGACGGCTATGTTACCGACATCATCACCAATCAATCTATCGATTGGATCAGCAAGCGCGATAAGGATCGGCCGTTCTTCCTGATGTGCCATCATAAAGCGCCACATCGCCCTTGGATTCCGGATGAGAAGCATGCCCATCTGTACGAGGACGAGGACATACCTGAGCCGCTGACCTTTGACGATGATTACAGCAACCGTGCTGCCGCTGCCGAGGCGGCCATCATGAGGATCGACCGCGATTTGAAGAAACGGGATTTGAAGATCGATCCTCCGGAAGGGTTAACGGATCGCGAGCTGAAAAGCTGGAAATACCAGCGGTACATTAAAGATTACCTGCGCTGCGTAGCCTCTATTGACGATAATGTGGGGCGGCTTCTGGATACGTTGGAGGCAGAAGGCATAGCCGACCATACGATCGTTATTTATACATCGGATCAAGGCTTTTTTCTAGGCGACCATGGCTGGTTCGATAAGCGGTTTATGTATGAGGAATCGCTGCGCATGCCGTTTATTGTCCGCTATCCGAATGGAATTGAAGCAGGCAGTGTGCAAGATGCGATGGCGCTTAACGTCGATTTTGCCCCAACATTTCTTGATTATGCTGGTATTCCCGTTCCTGAATCGATGCAGGGCACAAGTCTTCTGCCATTGATGAAAGGCGAGACACCGGACGGATGGCGTACCTCCATGTACTACCGCTACTGGATGCATCTCAGCGAGCATGGAGTATATGCTCATTATGGCCTTCGCACACACGACTACAAGCTGATTTACTATTATGCGGACGCGCTTGGGGCAACTGATGCGATCGACGATCCGAAGACTCCGGAGTGGGAACTGTTTGACTTGCGTAGTGATGGTTCCGAGATGATTAATTTTTATTCCAATCCTGCTTATGCAGATACGGTCATCCAGCTAACGGAGGAACTGCACCGAAGACAGCTTGAAGTTAAGGATCAGCCTTTTACTGAAGTCTTCAGAAATAAACTATCCAATTAACGAGGGGAATACACATGACCAAATGGATTCAATTATCGAGGAAGATCGTAATCGCATCCGCTTTGACGGGAATCTTATTGGCCGGATGCAGTAGTGGCAAGCAGGCAGAGCCTGCTGCTGCGGGCAAGAAAGAACCCATCGAACTCAACTTCTATCAAACCGGCAACGCCGATTGGAAAGAAGAAGATTTCATGAACAATTACGGTAATTATATTAAAGAAAAATTCCCTTATATAACTCCGAAATTTGTTCCGGTCCCTGCCTCCAAATCGATGGACGCGTTGATTACCGGGGGGCAGCAGTTCGATGTTATGATTTTTTCCATAGGACACACGCATCTTAACTTAATTCGCAATGGTTTCCAATACGATATGACAGAGTTGATCAAGAAGAAACAGGTTGATCTGGGCCGCTTCGAGCCGTTCACCATCGAACAGCAAAAATCTATTGCGAACGGGGGGATATACGGACTTCCGCTGTCCAACACCTCACCGGTCATTATGTACAACAAGGACATCTTCGACAAGTTCGGCGTTTCGTATCCGAAGGACGGCATGACATGGGACGAAATCTATGCACTCGCCAAGCAAATCACGCGCAATGACAACGGGACTCAATATTATGGCTTCCTTGCATCACCGGAACATATCTTGAAAACAAACCAATTTTCAGCGCCATTCGTCGACCCCAAAAGCTCAAAACCTATGTTTGATGATCCGAAAATGATGACTTTTTTGGATAACCTGAAACGGTTCTATCAATTAATTCCTGCACCCGAGGGCAAGCAGCTTGATGGCAGCTTCTTCGCCTCCACATCGCAGTCCAAAATG